>DAOMZC010000200.1:0-8912 GCA_035437965.1 Pseudomonadota bacterium | reverse complement strand
GAAGCTGATTTTTGACAATTTCTCGACGGTGATTTTTTTCGCTCATTCTGCACTATAACGGCACCGCCTGGGCGCAGTCGACGAGCAACGTGACGGGATCGCTCATCGGGCTGTGGGGCAGCAGCAGCACCGATGTGTGGGCGGTGGGCTCGGACATCCTGCACTGGGACGGCAACAGCTGGACCAACTATCTGGCCGGCGGGCCGCTGTTCACCGATATCAGCGGAACCAGTAGCAGCAATGTGTGGGCGGTGGGATCGAGCGGAGCCCAATACTGGAACGGCGTGAGCTGGACTGCATCGACGGTGAGCACGACCGTGCTGAACGGCCTGTGGAGCAGCGGCAGCGCGGTGTGGGCGGTAGGGGATAACGGCACCATAGCGCAGTGGGACACCTCGATCTTCAAGCGCGCCATCCCGACCTTGGCCGGAACCGTATACTCGCTGTGGGCGTCCGGCCGCAACGAGCTGTGGGCCGGCTCCTACGGCGCGGCCTACCACTGGGACGGAACTTCGCTTACCCGGCTGTCTTTCGCGGTGAGCGGCGTGGTGCCGGCGCTGTGGGGCAGCGCCAGCAACGACGTGTGGCTGGGCGGCTCGCTGAGCAGCATCTACCACTGGAACGGAACCAGCCTGTCCGGCTTTGCCATACCGGGGACTATCTACGCGTTGTGGGGCTTTAGCGCGAGCAATGTCTGGGCTTCCGGCACCGGCGGCGCCATCTATCGCTGGAACGGGACCAGCTGGTCTGTGGGGACCGCCGTGCCCAGCGACACTCTGGGTTCCCTGTGGGGGACCAGCAGCTCGGATATGTGGGGCGCCGGGAGCGCCATCTGGCACTGGAACGGTACGAGCTGGGCGAACTCGCTCGACACCGGGTACAACTTCAGCGGCATCTGGGGCAGCAGCACGAGCGACATCTGGGCCACCTCCGAGCAAGCGACCTGGCACTGGAACGGCACCATCTGGATTCCGGTGAACGACGGCAGCGTCGGCCGGATCGCCGGTAACCTGGTGTGGGGAAACTCGGCGAACGATGTGTGGATCTGGAGCAGCGCGCAGAATCGACTGCTGCACTGGAACGGTCGCAACTGGCTGCGCAGCGCGGCGCCGGGCAACATCGTTGCGCTCACCGGCATGGCGGGCACGACCGACCTGTGGACGTACACGGGTGACGGCAGGTTCTCGCGGCGCAACTAGCGCTTACTGCTCGCCCTCAGGCGGGCTGGCGTCAGCGTAAATATCTCGCTTGGGCAATAGGCACTGCGCGCCGAATTTGCCATGCTGGGGAAAATGACGCCGAAGCTCCCCGCGCTGCCCCAAGTCAAGATTACCCAGCAGCTCAAGCCGGCCACCGAGTCGCAGGTGGACGGCCTGGACGCCCTCATCATCTTGCTCCCCGAGGGCAAGCACCGACCTGACTTTCCCCACCGCGAGCGCCTGCGCCAGCGGCTGCGCGACGACGGCCCGACGCTCGCCCCCGCCCGCGCCGACCTTCCCAACGCGCGCGGCACCGCGGTGGTAGTCGCCACGGTGAACAGCGGCGCCTCGACCTTCGAGCTGCTGAGCCTTGCTCGCAAGGTGGTCGCCAAGGCGCGCGAGGCGCAGCCCGGCTCGGTGGGGCTCCTCTTGCCCGGTCACCCGGAGGCGGAGTATGCGCGGCTCGCCGAGGCGCTGGTGGCGGCGGTCGCGGCATCGGCGTTTGCGCCGCCGATCTTCAAGGCCCAGCCCGAGCCGATCCGCCACATCAAGAGCCTGACACTGCTTGATGGGAAGCGGCGCCTGGACTTTCGCCGCACCCTGGCCGCGGCTCAGGGCAACGCGCTGGCCCGCTGGCTGACGCTGCTGCCGGCCAACCACCTGACCCCCGCGATCTACCTGTCCTATGTGCGGCAGCTGGCGCGCCAGAACGGCTGGCGGCTGGAGTTCCTCGATCGCAAGAAGCTACAGGCGCTGGGCGCCGGCGCGTTCCTGGCGGTGTGCCAGGGCAGCGAGCAGAAGGACGCCGGCATCATCCGCCTGAGCTACCGGCCCAAGCAGGTGAGCCGGCGGGCGCGGACGGTGGCGCTCGTCGGCAAGGGGATCTGCTACGACACCGGCGGGGTGAACCTGAAGACCGCCAAGAGCATGTTCGGAATGCACGGCGACATGCAGGGCTCGGCGGTGGCGCTGGGGACGCTGCTGGCGCTGACCCAGCTGGAGGTCCGCTTTCCGGTAGAGGCGGTGCTGGCGCTGGCGCGCAACGAGATCGGCCCGGGCGCCTACACCCAGAACGAGGTCGTCCGAGCGTCCAACGGCGTCCACATCGAGATCGTGCACACCGATGCCGAAGGGCGGATGGTCCTGGCGGATGCGCTGGCCCTCACCGCGGCGCGCGCGCCCGGGCTGATCATCGACTACGCCACGCTTACCGGCAGCTGCGTGACGGCGCTCGGGACGCGCTACAGCGGCGCCTTCTGCAACCAGCCCGCCCTCGCCGCCGCGATCGCCGCCGCCGGCCAGCACAGCGGGGAGCGGGTGTGGCCGCTGCCGATGGACGCGGACTACGACGAAGAGCTGGAGAGCGCGGTCGCCGACATCAAACAGTGCATCGTCGACAGCGAGGCGGATCACATCCTGGCGGCGCGCTTCCTTTCACGCTTCGTTCCCGTCGCCACCCCGTGGATACATGTCGACCTGGCCGCTTGCGAGCACAAAGGCGGCCTGGCCCACATTCCTACAGCGGTGACCGGCTTCGGAGTACGTTTTACGCTGCAGCTGCTCTTGGACAAGCTCCCAGAGCTCGGACCGGCGGCGAGCTCGGTTCCCTGAGGCGCCCGCCGGAGCGGCGGCTCGGGGAATGATTCCCAGGGGGCCGCCGCCGGCGCGCGGTTCCGATACGAAACGCGCGAGCGAAAAATCCGTCGCGGCGGCCGGCAGCAACCTTTCCCGGGAAGGTCCAGGAAAAACTTCTGGCAGGGCTCCTGCCGCGGTCCTGTAGCAATACGCCCCAGCGATGTCCCACAACTCCGCGGCCGCGCACCGCGGCACCTTCCTTTTCTGCAGGACAAGTCGGCGAATCCCTTCTTCAAGCGCGCTGCGCGGAGTCCTGGCGAGCCACTTGCAATGGGTCGTGACAGCTGTAATTACCGTCGATCGCGAGTCGACATAAGGAGGTCCCATGGCCGGTGGCGCAGTAACTCCCAGTGGCAAAGGCGGGCGCAAGCCCCTGGACGCATCGATCAACCTGGTGCCGTTCATCGATCTGCTGTCTTGCTGCATCTCATTTCTCCTCATCACCGCGGTCTGGGTGAACCTGTCGCAGGTGCCGGTCCGTCACGGCAAGGATGCGGCCAGCAGCGAGACGCAGCCGCCGACGCCGGCGGTGCGGCTCACCCTGAATATCAGCGCGGATGAGTATGTACTGAGCCGCTCGACGGGCGAGAGCACGCGGCTGGCGACCCGCGAGGGCATCCTGGACTACGAAGGGCTGGCGGCGGCGATGCGCCAGATCAAGCGCGAGCTGCCCGATGAGGAAGGCATCACCGTGCGTTCTGCCGACGGCGTCCTGTACGAGCACCTGATAAAGACGATCGACGTCCTGCGCTCCGAGCGGTTCTCCGCCGTGCACGTGACGGACGCCGGCAGCAGCGGCTGACCGGCGCGAGCTCGCTGCTGTTCCTAAACCGGCGAAGATCGCCTATTGTCCGGCACCACGCTCGCGGACGACGACTGAAAAGCAAGGTCTCCGGCTGCCGGGCGCGAGGTCGACAACCCAAAGGAGCGCAGCATGAGCGAGAGACCCCAGAGACGCGACAATCCCGAGAGTATTAGGAGTACCTTTACCCGCTGGACCTTGATGGCAGCGGTCCTCTGTCTGACCGCCGGGTGCGGGGCCGCGGGCGACTCGGCTGGACCGGCGGCCGCGATCGTGGCGGGTCCGCTCGGCGACGCGCCCGCGGTCGGCAGTCCGCTGGAGATGGTTCCGGCGGCGCATCCTCCCGTGGCGTGCGGCAGCGGGGTCCTCTGCTGGGCGGGCTCGCTGGGGTCGCAGCCGGCCCTTTACAAGAGCTGGGGAGTCTCGGCGTCTGACTTGTGGATCGTCGGCGCCCAGGGGACGCTGCTGCGCTGGAACGGAATGGCGTGGTCGGTGCTGGCCAAGGGCTCGATGAACGATCTGCACGGCGTGTGGGGCAGCAGCAGCACCGACGTGTGGGCGGTGGGAGACGGCGGGACCATCCTGCACTGGAACGGCAGCGCGTGGGCGCAAGTCGCAAGTCCCACTCCGATCGCGCTGTACGCGGTCTGGGGCAGCAGCGCGAGCGATGTCTGGGCGGTCGGCGACAACGGAATCATCATCCGCTGGAACGGGACCGCGTGGACGGTCCAGCAGACAGGACTCCTGAACCGCCTGCACGGCGTCTGGGGGAGCGGCGCCAGCGACGTGTGGGCGGTCGGGGCCTGGGGGCTCATCCTGCACTATAACGGCACCGCCTGGGCGCAGTCGACGAGCAACGTGACGGGATCGCTCATCGGGCTGTGGGGCAGCAGCAGCACCGATGTGTGGGCGGTGGGCTCGGACATCCTGCACTGGGACGGCAACAGCTGGACCAACTATCTGGCCGGCGGGCCGCTGTTCACCGATATCAGCGGAACCAGTAGCAGCAATGTGTGGGCGGTGGGATCGAGCGGAGCCCAATACTGGAACGGCGTGAGCTGGACTGCATCGACGGTGAGCACGACCGTGCTGAACGGCCTGTGGAGCAGCGGCAGCGCGGTGTGGGCGGTAGGGGATAACGGCACCATAGCGCAGTGGGACACCTCGATCTTCAAGCGCGCCATCCCGACCTTGGCCGGAACCGTATACTCGCTGTGGGCGTCCGGCCGCAACGAGCTGTGGGCCGGCTCCTACGGCGCGGCCTACCACTGGGACGGAACTTCGCTTACCCGGCTGTCTTTCGCGGTGAGCGGCGTGGTGCCGGCGCTGTGGGGCAGCGCCAGCAACGACGTGTGGCTGGGCGGCTCGCTGAGCAGCATCTACCACTGGAACGGAACCAGCCTGTCCGGCTTTGCCATACCGGGGACTATCTACGCGTTGTGGGGCTTTAGCGCGAGCAATGTCTGGGCTTCCGGCACCGGCGGCGCCATCTATCGCTGGAACGGGACCAGCTGGTCTGTGGGGACCGCCGTGCCCAGCGACACTCTGGGTTCCCTGTGGGGGACCAGCAGCTCGGATATGTGGGGCGCCGGGAGCGCCATCTGGCACTGGAACGGTACGAGCTGGGCGAACTCGCTCGACACCGGGTACAACTTCAGCGGCATCTGGGGCAGCAGCACGAGCGACATCTGGGCCACCTCCGAGCAAGCGACCTGGCACTGGAACGGCACCATCTGGATTCCGGTGAACGACGGCAGCGTCGGCCGGATCGCCGGTAACCTGGTGTGGGGAAACTCGGCGAACGATGTGTGGATCTGGAGCAGCGCGCAGAATCGACTGCTGCACTGGAACGGTCGCAACTGGCTGCGCAGCGCGGCGCCGGGCAACATCGTTGCGCTCACCGGCATGGCGGGCACGACCGACCTGTGGACGTACACGGGTGACGGCAGGTTCTCGCGGCGCAACTAGCGCTTACTGCTCGCCCTCAGGCGGGCTGGCGTCAGCGTAAATATCTCGCTTGGGCAATAGGCACTGCGCGCCGAATTTGCCATGCTGGGGAAAATGACGCCGAAGCTCCCCGCGCTGCCCCAAGTCAAGATTACCCAGCAGCTCAAGCCGGCCACCGAGTCGCAGGTGGACGGCCTGGACGCCCTCATCATCTTGCTCCCCGAGGGCAAGCACCGACCTGACTTTCCCCACCGCGAGCGCCTGCGCCAGCGGCTGCGCGACGACGGCCCGACGCTCGCCCCCGCCCGCGCCGACCTTCCCAACGCGCGCGGCACCGCGGTGGTAGTCGCCACGGTGAACAGCGGCGCCTCGACCTTCGAGCTGCTGAGCCTTGCTCGCAAGGTGGTCGCCAAGGCGCGCGAGGCGCAGCCCGGCTCGGTGGGGCTCCTCTTGCCCGGTCACCCGGAGGCGGAGTATGCGCGGCTCGCCGAGGCGCTGGTGGCGGCGGTCGCGGCATCGGCGTTTGCGCCGCCGATCTTCAAGGCCCAGCCCGAGCCGATCCGCCACATCAAGAGCCTGACACTGCTTGATGGGAAGCGGCGCCTGGACTTTCGCCGCACCCTGGCCGCGGCTCAGGGCAACGCGCTGGCCCGCTGGCTGACGCTGCTGCCGGCCAACCACCTGACCCCCGCGATCTACCTGTCCTATGTGCGGCAGCTGGCGCGCCAGAACGGCTGGCGGCTGGAGTTCCTCGATCGCAAGAAGCTACAGGCGCTGGGCGCCGGCGCGTTCCTGGCGGTGTGCCAGGGCAGCGAGCAGAAGGACGCCGGCATCATCCGCCTGAGCTACCGGCCCAAGCAGGTGAGCCGGCGGGCGCGGACGGTGGCGCTCGTCGGCAAGGGGATCTGCTACGACACCGGCGGGGTGAACCTGAAGACCGCCAAGAGCATGTTCGGAATGCACGGCGACATGCAGGGCTCGGCGGTGGCGCTGGGGACGCTGCTGGCGCTGACCCAGCTGGAGGTCCGCTTTCCGGTAGAGGCGGTGCTGGCGCTGGCGCGCAACGAGATCGGCCCGGGCGCCTACACCCAGAACGAGGTCGTCCGAGCGTCCAACGGCGTCCACATCGAGATCGTGCACACCGATGCCGAAGGGCGGATGGTCCTGGCGGATGCGCTGGCCCTCACCGCGGCGCGCGCGCCCGGGCTGATCATCGACTACGCCACGCTTACCGGCAGCTGCGTGACGGCGCTCGGGACGCGCTACAGCGGCGCCTTCTGCAACCAGCCCGCCCTCGCCGCCGCGATCGCCGCCGCCGGCCAGCACAGCGGGGAGCGGGTGTGGCCGCTGCCGATGGACGCGGACTACGACGAAGAGCTGGAGAGCGCGGTCGCCGACATCAAACAGTGCATCGTCGACAGCGAGGCGGATCACATCCTGGCGGCGCGCTTCCTTTCACGCTTCGTTCCCGTCGCCACCCCGTGGATACATGTCGACCTGGCCGCTTGCGAGCACAAAGGCGGCCTGGCCCACATTCCTACAGCGGTGACCGGCTTCGGAGTACGTTTTACGCTGCAGCTGCTCTTGGACAAGCTCCCAGAGCTCGGACCGGCGGCGAGCTCGGTTCCCTGAGGCGCCCGCCGGAGCGGCGGCTCGGGGAATGATTCCCAGGGGGCCGCCGCCGGCGCGCGGTTCCGATACGAAACGCGCGAGCGAAAAATCCGTCGCGGCGGCCGGCAGCAACCTTTCCCGGGAAGGTCCAGGAAAAACTTCTGGCAGGGCTCCTGCCGCGGTCCTGTAGCAATACGCCCCAGCGATGTCCCACAACTCCGCGGCCGCGCACCGCGGCACCTTCCTTTTCTGCAGGACAAGTCGGCGAATCCCTTCTTCAAGCGCGCTGCGCGGAGTCCTGGCGAGCCACTTGCAATGGGTCGTGACAGCTGTAATTACCGTCGATCGCGAGTCGACATAAGGAGGTCCCATGGCCGGTGGCGCAGTAACTCCCAGTGGCAAAGGCGGGCGCAAGCCCCTGGACGCATCGATCAACCTGGTGCCGTTCATCGATCTGCTGTCTTGCTGCATCTCATTTCTCCTCATCACCGCGGTCTGGGTGAACCTGTCGCAGGTGCCGGTCCGTCACGGCAAGGATGCGGCCAGCAGCGAGACGCAGCCGCCGACGCCGGCGGTGCGGCTCACCCTGAATATCAGCGCGGATGAGTATGTACTGAGCCGCTCGACGGGCGAGAGCACGCGGCTGGCGACCCGCGAGGGCATCCTGGACTACGAAGGGCTGGCGGCGGCGATGCGCCAGATCAAGCGCGAGCTGCCCGATGAGGAAGGCATCACCGTGCGTTCTGCCGACGGCGTCCTGTACGAGCACCTGATAAAGACGATCGACGTCCTGCGCTCCGAGCGGTTCTCCGCCGTGCACGTGACGGACGCCGGCAGCAGCGGCTGACCGGCGCGAGCTCGCTGCTGTTCCTAAACCGGCGAAGATCGCCTATTGTCCGGCACCACGCTCGCGGACGACGACTGAAAAGCAAGGTCTCCGGCTGCCGGGCGCGAGGTCGACAACCCAAAGGAGCGCAGCATGAGCGAGAGACCCCAGAGACGCGACAATCCCGAGAGTATTAGGAGTACCTTTACCCGCTGGACCTTGATGGCAGCGGTCCTCTGTCTGACCGCCGGGTGCGGGGCCGCGGGCGACTCGGCTGGACCGGCGGCCGCGATCGTGGCGGGTCCGCTCGGCGACGCGCCCGCGGTCGGCAGTCCGCTGGAGATGGTTCCGGCGGCGCATCCTCCCGTGGCGTGCGGCAGCGGGGTCCTCTGCTGGGCGGGCTCGCTGGGGTCGCAGCCGGCCCTTTACAAGAGCTGGGGAGTCTCGGCGTCTGACTTGTGGATCGTCGGCGCCCAGGGGACGCTGCTGCGCTGGAACGGAATGGCGTGGTCGGTGCTGGCCAAGGGCTCGATGAACGATCTGCACGGCGTGTGGGGCAGCAGCAGCACCGACGTGTGGGCGGTGGGAGACGGCGGGACCATCCTGCACTGGAACGGCAGCGCGTGGGCGCAAGTCGCAAGTCCCACTCCGATCGCGCTGTACGCGGTCTGGGGCAGCAGCGCGAGCGATGTCTGGGCGGTCGGCGACAACGGAATCATCATCCGCTGGAACGGGACCGCGTGGACGGTCCAGCAGACAGGACTCCTGAACCGCCTGCACGGCGTCTGGGGGAGCGGCGCCAGCGACGTGTGGGCGGTCGGGGCCTGGGGGCTCATCCTGCACTACAACCGAGCGCCGTCGAGAAATTGCTGAGGACTTTTCCCTGATACTG
>DAOMZC010000199.1:3242-8942 GCA_035437965.1 Pseudomonadota bacterium | reverse complement strand
GTCGAGCAGCGGCAGCGCGCGCAGCGGCTGCGGCCACAGCACCGCCCGCGCCAAAAGCCGGGTCTCGTCCCACAGCTGGGCGCCGAGGATCAGCGGGCCGGCCACCGTGGGCAGCCCCTGGGTCCCGAGCTCGGTGACCTGGTTCGGGCCGACCAGCACCTCGCGCTCGCTGCATAGCACCTGCTGCCCGTCCAGGGAGAAGGCGCGCACGCGCAGCCGCGCGGTCAGCGGATGACCGCCGCTCTGGGCCGCCCACAGCTCCACCACCTGGTCGCGATCGGCAGGGCGCGCCATGGCGATGACCAGCGGCTGCAGCTCGCGGCGCACCGCGTAGAAGCCGGGCTTGCGGCGCACCGACTGGCCGCGGCGCGCCGCCTCGCTGTCCAGGTGCTCGAGCATGGCCCAGCTCACCCCGGGCCAGCAGTCGTCGAGCTGCCAGACCAGCGCCCCGCTGACCGCGCGCGCCCCGTGCGCCCCGAAGCCGCGCCGGAAGCCGCGCACCGCGTGGGCGAGCGCCTCGGCCTGGATGAGCTGGGTCGCGTAGATGTACTCGTCCAGCTCGCGCGGCGGCGGCAGGTTCTGCTCGATGTAGTGGTCGATGCGCGCCGGGCCGTCCTGACCCTTGTTGAGCAGGGCCAGCGCGTCTTTGGATAGCTCCGGGAGCGCCTCCGGCCCCGCGCCGACCGCCGCCAGCGCCCGCGCCAGCGTCGGCCGCGACGGCACCGCCTGCATGGCGAACTCGCTGACGAAGCGCCCGGCGAGCAGCGGATAGTCCTGGTAGGGCCGCAGCGGCGAGTGCCAGACCTCCCAGATGTGGCGATCGCCCTCTTCCCGGGCGTTGGGATCGGCGCTGTGGCGGCTGTACGGGCTGCCCGGCCAGTAGGGCCGGCTCGGTCCGCTCGGGCCGCGATCGTGCGCCGCCACCACCTCGGGCAGCACCTGCTCGTAGAGCCGGCGGCCGTCGAAGCGCGCCTTGTAGTCCGGCTCATCGGCGGCCGGCGCCGTCGGGATCGCCGTCTGCGGACCGTCGTAGCTCTGGGTCGACTGGGCGATCGAGTAGTCCTCGTTGTTGCCGGCCCACAGCACCAGGCTCGGGTGGTGGCGCAGCCGGCGCACCGCCGCGGTGGCCTCCGCCCGGACGCTCGCCGCGAACTGCTCGTCGCCGGGGTACATGCCGCAGGCGAACATGAAGTCCTGGAAGACCAGGATGCCGAGCTCGTCGCACAGGTCGTAGAACGCGTCGTCCTCGTAGATGCCGCCGCCCCACACCCGCAGCATGGTCATCTCGGCGGCCGCCGCCTCCTGCAGGAGCGCCTGGTAGTGCGCGCGCTTGACCCGGGGGTTTAGAAGGTCGGCGGGGATCCAGTTGGCGCCGCCGCAGAAGATTGCCTCGTTGTTGATCTCGAAGCAGAAGCTCTCGCCGCCGCCGGGCAGCGGCTCCTGCAACAGGCGCAGCCGGCGCACCCCGAGGCGCAGCGAGCGCTCGTCGAGGAGCTCGTCGCCGCGGCTCAGGGTCGCGCGCAGGGTGTAGAGCGGCTGGGCGCCGTAGATGCGCGGCCACCACAGCTCGGGCTCGGCCAGGCGCAGCTCGCTGTGCACGGTGCCGCTGTCGAGCAGCGGCTGCGAGCTCTGGGTGATCACCTGGCCGCGGGGATCCAGGAGCTGCAGGGCCACGCTCAGCCCCGCTTGCCCGGCGGCGGCGGCGGTGACCTTGACCGCGATCGCGGCGCTCTCCAGATCGGCGGGCACGGTGATCGGGGCGTGGAGCTCGATAAGGCGCGGCGCGGCCAGGCGCAGGCGCACCGGGCGCCACGGTCCGGCCGACAGCAGCGTCGGTCCGAAGTCCCAGCCGTAGTGGTACTGCGCCTTGCGCACGTAGACCCGGCTCGCGTCGCCGTTCCACACCGGGCGCGGCCCGCCGAGCGCCTGGCGCTGCTGGCCGACCCGCAGCGCCGACTCGAACCGGATGTGCAGGGTGTTGCCGCGCGGCTGCAGGAGCGCGCCGACCTCGACCTCGCGGGGGACGAACATGTTGTCGCTGCGCAGGATCTCGCGGCCGTTGAGCCAGACGGTGGCGATGGTGTCCAGGCCGTCGAAGCACAGGCTCGCCGAGGCGGTCGCCGCGTCTTCCGGCAGGTCGAAGCGGCAGCGGTACAGGTAGTCGCGCTCGAACGTCGGTGCGAGCGCCGGGTGGCTGTGCACTCGCGCCGGATCTTCGATCCGCCCGGCGGCGAGCAGCGCCTCGTGGACGAGCCCGGGCACCGGCGCCGGGATCCAGTCGCTTTCGGGGCCCGCCGCTCGCTGCTCGATGGCGATCGGACCCTCCTCATCGCCCTCCGTGCCGCCGCGGTCGCTCAGCGACGACGGCCACTCCTTCAGTTGCCAGCCCGAGTCCAAGACCAGTTCGCGCATGGGGAGAGCAAAGCATGCCCCCCGCATGACTGTCCAGGCCAGGCGCCGCCCGCGCCCCTTGGCAGCCTCGCGACGCGCGCCTTGGCGCCTAACGCGACGGCGAGCGCCCCGATGCCGAGCCCGCGGGCGAGCTGCTGGCGCTGTCCCGGCTCGGCGTGGGGACGATGAGCAGCGGGACCGGGCAGATCCGCATAAGCTCGGTCGAGATGCTGCCGTGGATGACCCGCATCACCGCCCCGCGGCCGTGGTTGCCAACGATCACCATCTCGGGGTGAATCTCGCGCACCAGCGCCAGGAGCTCGTGGACCGGGTGGCCGATGCGCAGGTGCAGGTGGACCTCCAGGTTGCTGCTCAGCATCGTGCGCAGCCGCTTGAGCCGCTGGTTGGCCTGCTGGGACTCCTCGAACTCCTGCGGCACGTCCAGGCCCAGATCGGTAGCCATCATGTTGGCCTTGGCGATGTGCACGACGTGCAGCTCCGCCTGCAGCCGCTCCGCCAGGTTGGCCGCGTGCTGCAGGGCCGCCGACGAGCTGTCGCTGAAGTCCGTGCCGACGACAATCTTGCTGGGTAGCCTGCTCATGGGAGTCTCCAGATTAGTGCCCGCAGCGCCCGCGGACTCAGGGGGCGGCGGCGCCCTGGGGCAGGCGGGTCCGCCCTGAGCATGCGTCGCCCTACTGTAACCATAAAGGCTTTGGGCAAAGCTGGCTAGAGCGCCGGCGCCGGCCGGGCGTCAGCCGGTTTCAGGACTGGTTTCAGGACCGGTTTCAGGCTTAAGGCGAGGCGTGTGCGGACCTTCTTTGTCGGGTAGTCTCTGTAGCAAGAGTCGCCATTTTGCCGGTCCGCGAGCCCGCCGCGGCCTGCGCGCCGCCAACATACAAGGAGCCCTCGATGAGCAGGCCCAATCAGAGCCCGAGTCCGACGCCACGCCGCCAATACGGCCGAGCAGTAGCTGGAGCTCGGGCAACACCAGCACGTGGGGCAAGGTCCTGGATGGTAGCCGGGACCTTGTTCGGGGCAGCCTGGGGGGTCGGCGCGCTGCTCGCCGGCTGCCAGACCCAGATGATGCAGCCCGTCGGCTGCAACGTCGACAGCGACTGCCCCAGCAACCTGCACTGCGATCCCACCGGCCGCTGCGTGGTGCCGCCCAAGTACGTCACCCTCACGGTCGCCAAGATCGGCGACGGCGACGGCACGATCACCTCCACCCCGGCCGGCCTCAGCTGCGGCGACACCTGCTCGATCAAGATCCCGGTCGGCGAGCCGCTCACCCTGACCGCCGCCCCCGCCGCCGGCTCCACGGTGTCCGGCTTCAGCGTCGGCTGCAACAGCAGCACGGCGACCTGCTCTTTCACCCCCACCGACTCCACCGTCGACGTCCAGGTCCTGGTCAACTTCCGGCTCGGGGGGGCGGTGCCGGCGGCGCCGGTGTGCAACGGCAGCGGCTACTGCTGGGAGAACCCCCGCCCGCAGGGCAACCGCCTGAACAAGGCGGTCGTGGTCGGCACCAACGACGAGTGGGCGGTGGGCGACGCCGGCACCATCGTGCACCGCACGAGCAGCGGGCTCACCCTGCCGGTCAGCGGCGTGACGCGCAACCTGCACAGCATCTGGGCCAGCGGCAACGACCTGTACGCAGTCGGGGATGGCGGGATCATTCTGCACAGCAGCGCCGGCGGCACCTGGACCGCGGAGAACAGCGGCGTCAGCACCCCCCTTTACGACGTCGCCGGCAACGCCACCGAGCTGTTCGCCGTGGGCGCCGGCGGCGTCATCCGGCGCCGCAACGCCGGCGCCTTCTGGACCCAGGAGATCAGCCCGACCAGCCGCGATCTGCGCGGCCTGACCAGCACGCCCTCGGGCGATCTGTATGCAGTGGGCGACAGCGCCACCGTGGTCCGCTACAGCGGCGGCACCTGGACCACGACCCCGGCGCCGGCGCTCAATGGCAGCAGCCTCAACGCGATCGCCGCCACCGCCACCGGCAGCCCGCTGTACATGACCTCGACGGTCGGCGAGATCTTCCGCCTGAGCGCCGGCAGCTACACCCGGGTCTACCAGAGCAACCTCCTCGACCTGCGCGGGATCGCGGCCACCCCGTTCGGCCTGGTCGCCGCCGGCCTCGAGATCACCGGCACCATCCTGCGCAGCACCGACGGTACCGCCTGGACCGTCGAGACCCTGTCGGCCCAGAGCCCGCTATACGCCGTAGCCGCCGGCACCACCGAGGTCGTAGCCGTCGGCGAGGCCGGCACCATGGTCCGCTACGACGGCAGCCCGTGGACGCCGCTGTCCTCGGGCCGGACCAACCAGCTGCGCGCGGTGCACGCGGTGGACGCGACGCACGGCTGGGCGGTGGGCCTGACCGGCACGCTCCTTATGTGGAACGGCACCTACTGGTCCCAGGTCGTGCTGACCGGCAACCCGCCGAGCTTCTACGGCGTCTACACGGTCAGCGCCACCGACGCCTGGGCGGTCGGCACCGGCGGCGCGGTGTGGCGCTGGAACGGGGCGGTGTGGGCGGCCCAGGCGAGCGGGACGGGCGCCACCCTGCGCGCCGTGTGGGCCGCCGCCGCCAACAAGGTCTACGTCGTGGGCGATGGCGGAGTCGCCCTGCTGTGGGACGGCGCCGCCTTCAACCAGGTCGGGGTCGGCAACGGCATCAACCTGTGGGCGGTCGCCGGCAGCGGGCCCACCGATGTCTGGGCGGCGGGAGAAAACGGCGTCGTGCTGCGCTCGACGGGCGGCACCTTCACTGCGGTCGCCGGCGGCATCGGCACCACCGCCACGGTGGGCGGCATCTTCGCCGCCGCGCCGAACAACGTGTGGTTCGCGGCCGACACCAACATGTTCCGCTACGACGGCGCCGCCTACACCAAGTACGCGACCGCGGCGACCGGGCTGCGTTCCGTCTCGGGCGCCGGCGCCGAGCTGTGGGCGGTGGGCAGCGCCGGCGCGCTCGTGCACTGGAACGGCGCCAGCTGGGACTCCATCGAGACCGGGACCCGACGCGACTTCTACAGCATCTTCCTCGGCGCGCAGAAGCAGTGGATCGCCGGCGACCTCGGCACCCTGCTGAGCAAGTCGCGCTAACCCGGCGCCAGTCCGACCCCCAACCCGATATAAACCCGCGCGCGCGCGAAGCCAACCTGCGGGTGCGCGAAGCCAACCCGCGGGTGCGCGAAGCCAACCCGCGGGCGCGCGAGGTCAACGTGCAGGCGCGCGAGGTCAACGTGCAGGCGCGCGAGGTCAACGCGCAGGCGCGCGAGGTCAACGCGCAGGCGCGCGAAG
>DAOMZC010000199.1:0-3142 GCA_035437965.1 Pseudomonadota bacterium | reverse complement strand
CAGGCGCGCGAGGTCAACGCGCAGGCGCGCGAGGTCAACGCGCAGGCGCGCGAAGTCAACGCGCAGGCGCGCGAAGCCAACCCGCGGGCGCGCGAAGCCAAACCCGCAGGCACGCGAGGCCAACCCGCAGGCGCACGAAGTCAACGTGCAGGCGCGCGAAGTCAAACCCTCGGGCACGCGAGGCCAACCCGCAGGCACGCGAGGCCAACCCGCAGGCGCACGAAGTCAACGCGCAGGCGAGCGAAGTCAAACCCTCGGGCACGCGAGGCCAACGCGCAGGCGAGCGAAGTCAACGCGCAGGCGAGCGAAGTCAACGCGCAGGCGCGCGAAGTCAAACCCTCGGGCACGCGAAGCCAACCCGCAGGCGCACGAAGTCAACCCGCAGGCACACGAAGCCAACCCGCGGCAACTCACGCTAACGCGAAAGCAACCCGGGACCAACGCGACGCCTGCCCCATGCTAGGCCAATGCTAGGCCGGCGCCAGTCAACGTGAACCTGGCGCAAGGCCAGCGCCCGCCCGCCGTCAGCTCGCGGGCAGCGGCTCAGCCGCGGGCGCGGCGCCAGTCAGGTGCTGCCACAGCGGTAGAAGCAGCCGCTCGCCGAGGAACCGCGCCACCGGCACCGCCACCGCATCTCCCAGCGCCTTATAGCCGTCGTTGTATGATCCGGGCACTTGATACTCGGGCGGCGCGCCCATGAGGGCCGCGGCCTCTTTTACCGTGAGCAGCCGCGTGCGCAAGGGGGCTGCAGCGCCCGGTTCTTCATTGCCTTTGAGCACCAGGAGCTGCCGGCTGCTGCCCCCGCCGGGCGTGCGCAGGCAGCCGGCGCGGCCGTCAAAGCGCAGCTCGAGCACGACCTTGCCGCGGCGGGTCCGCCGATACCCTGGGACTACGTCGAGCTCGCCGGAGCGGAGCAGGCGCTCGCGGTGCCGCGGCACCAGCATCGCGAGGTTGCGCTGCTGCCGCGCCGGCGGGTCGCAGGGGGCGGCGCGATCGACAAGCTCGGCCAGCGTCAGCGCGCACGGCGGCGGCTCGGGCGCCTGCCAGTGGACGAAGTCCGGCAGCTCGCTGGCGGCGCGCACCACCGCGCCTGGCTGCAGCCAGCCCGGCCGGCTGGTCGTCACCTCCGGGGGGAGCGGCAGGCTCGCCGCGACCGCGATGACGAACACCCGCGGCCGCGACTGCGGGACAAAGCGCGCGGCATCCAGGACCACCGCGCCCGCCCGGTAGCCGCGCTGCGTCAGCGCCGCGTGCAGCAGCGCGTACTGGCTGCCGCCGCGGCTGCACAAGAGCCCGACGACGTTCTCGGCGACGAGCAGAGGTGGCCGCCGCGGCATCTCGTCGATCACCCGCAGCCACTCCCAGACCAGCCCCGAGCGCTTGGCGTGGATGCCCGCCGTCGACCCGGCCAGCGACAGGTCCTGGCAGGGGAAGCTCGCCCACGACAGCGCCGCCGCGGGCAGCTCGGCGCCGCGGACCTTTTGGATCGGGCCCAGGTGGAAGCCCGCCGCCCCGTGGTTGGCGGTGTAGACCCGGGCCTTCTTGGGGCAGATGTCGTTGGCCCACACCGACTTGAAGAGGCCGCGCAGGGCGTAGCTGACCAGGCCGCTGCCGGCGAAGAACTCGAGGAGCTCGGGGGGGCGGGCCGGACACGACGTCGGGGAGCTGGGGTGGGCCGGGCTCGTCGTGGGCAAATACATGAGCTTGCTCGCTCACTTATGGAGCCCCCGACCGGTCCTTACTGTCAAGCTCGCTTATGGCGGGCCGCTGGCGACCTGGCGACCTGGCCCGCCTGCGCTATGCTGCCGCGAGCCGCGAGGAGGCCGCGGCCGCGATGAAGCTGCTGCTAGTCGAAGATGAAGAGAAGATGGCCCGCCTGCTCGGGCGCGGGCTCGGCGAAGAGGGCCACCAGGTCGACGTCTGCCGCTCGGTCACCGAGGCCCTGGAGCAGGCGCTGCTCATCTCGTACGACGCGATCGTCCTGGACTGGATGCTGCCCGACGGCGATGGCGTGGGCCTGCTGCGCCAGTGGCGGGCGCGCGGCCTGCGCACCCCGGTGCTGATGCTCACCGCCCGCGGCACCACCGGGGAGAAGGTGATCGGCCTGCGCGCCGGCGCCGATGACTACCTGGTCAAGCCGTTCGACTTCGACGAGCTGCTGGCGCGGCTGGAGGCGCTGCACCGGCGCGGCGGCGAGCACGAAGCGGCGACCCAGCTCGGCTCGCTGACCGTCGACAGCCGGCGCCGGGTGCTGCGGCGGGGACCGGCGGAGCAGCCGCTCACCGCGCGCGAGTTTGCCCTCTTGCACGAGCTGTGCGGCCACCGCGACGAGGTGCTGACCCGCTCGCGGCTGCTCGCCACGGTCTGGGGCAGCGACTTCGACGGCGCTCCCAACATCGTCGACGTCTACGTCGGCTACCTGCGCAGCAAGTTCGAGCAGCTCGGGGCCCGCGAGGTCCAGCTGCGCACCGTGCGCGGCGTCGGCTTCCGCCTGGTCGTCGACCCGAGCGAGGCGGCGCTGCCGGCGGGCGAGGAGGGCGGACGGGCGGCGGAGCGGCCGCGGCGGCGGGGTGAGCCGTGAAGCTCGCGGTGAAGCTGTGGCTCCTCGGCGCGCTCGTGCCGGCGCTCGGCACGGTGAGCGCGCTGCTCGTGGCCGGCGGGTGGTTCCGCAGCCATCAGGTGGCGGCGCTCGATCGCGCCCTGCTCGCCCAGGCCGCGGTGGAGAGCGTCAGCCTGTTCGACGGGCCCGGCGGGCGCATCCACCTGCACATGTCGACCTCGCCGCTCGTCGACAGCGTGCGGCCGTTCGCGCCCTCGGGCGATCTGTTCGGGCCCGACGGCGTGCTGGTGGTGAGCTATCCGCCGGGCCGCCTGCCGGCCGATAAAAACTCCGGCGAGCGCCTGTACCCTTCGGCCCCCGGCGCCGCGCCGCGGCTGACCACCCACGTCGAGCCCGACGGCCAGCGGCGTCGCGATCTGACCGTGACGGTGGCCGCGCCGGTGGGCGGCCTCTACACCCTGCGGCTGTGCGCCTCGCTGTCGCAGCTCGACGCCTCGGCGCGCGCTTTCTACCGGGTGACGCTCAGCCTGGGGCTCTTGCTCGCGCTGTTCCTCATCGTGCTGCAGACGCTGCAGGCGCGGC
>DAOMZC010000198.1:0-8968 GCA_035437965.1 Pseudomonadota bacterium | reverse complement strand
CGGGACGGCTGCCGGGGCCCGGGTGGCCCTCGGCCCGCTCGTGGAGGTGCGCCGGGCGCGCCGCCGGCTCGTGCTGAGAGGGCGGCCCGTCGACCTCCAGCACGTCCACCTTGGTCGCCGCCATCGCGCCTTTGCGCGTCGGGTAGACCTTCAGCTCCCACCCCGGCAAGGCGAGGCGCGCGAGGGCGTCACGCACCGCCTGCTCGGGCACCCCGAGGTCGATGAGCGCGGCCAGCGTCATGTCCCCGGCGATGCCCGCGTAGCAGTCAAAGTACAGCGTGGCGCCGCGCAGCGGAGCCGGGGCCGGCCGATCGGTCATCTACTTCTCCTGCGGGAGGCCGCGGTTGATGAGCGCCGCCGCATACCCCGCCCCAAACCCGTTGTCGATGTTCACCACCGTCACCCCCGAGGCGCAGGACGACAGCATGCCCAGGAGGGCGGCGAGCCCGCCGAAGCTCGCCCCGTATCCCGTCGAGGTCGGCACCGCGATCACCGGCCGCCCCGACAGGCCGCCCAGGACACTCGGCAGCGCGCCCTCCATGCCGGCCACCGCGACCACCACCGCGGCCCGGCGCAGCTGATCGTAGGCGGCGAGCGTCCGGTGCAGCCCCGCCACGCCGACATCGAACAGCCGCTCCACCCGGCTGCCGAAGAACGCCGCGGTGAGCGCCGCTTCCTCGGCGACCGCCAGATCGGAGGTGCCGGCGCAGGCGACCAGGATCGTCCCCTGGCCGATGACTTTGACCGGCTGCTGCTCGACGAGCAGGAGCCGCGACAGCGGCTCGTAGCGGGCCGCCGGCACCGCCGCGCACACCGCCTGCGCCTGCTCGGCGGAGGCGCGGGTGCCAAGGACGTTGCCGCCGGTGGTCGCCAGCTCGGCGATGATCGGCACGAGGTGCTCGGTGCGCTTGCCGGCGCACAGGACGACCTCGGGGAAGCCGGTGCGCAGCGTCCGGTGGTGGTCGACGCGGGCAAAGCCCAGATCGACAAATGGCAGGCGGGTCAGCCGCTGGTGCGCCTCGGCGACGGCGGTGTGCCCGCTGGCTACCGAAGCGAGGAGTTCGCGGAGGGTGTCAGCATCCACGCGCGCACCTTACCCGAGGGCCCGCCGCGCGACAACAAACCGCCCTACTTTTTCTCCGCTCCGCCCGGCAAGGGCGATTGCAAAATCGGCGCGGTCGGCAGGCTTGGGGCGGCCGGCAGGCTTGGGGCGGCCCGGGCGCCGACATTGACCGCTCCGCCGGCGGCTCGCTATGCTCGCCGCGCACGCCCAAGTCAACCAGCAAGGAGTCTCCATGACCCAGCTCTCGTATGCCAGCGGCTCGCGCGCCGTGCCGCTGCTGGTCGAGACCATCGGTGCCAACCTGCGGCGCACGAGCGACAGCTTCCCCGACCATCCGGCGCTCATCTGCGACCCGCAGGGCTACCGCGCGACGTACCGGGAGCTGTGGGCGCAGACCGGCGAGCTGGCCCGGGCGCTCCTGGCCCTGGGGGTGCGGCGCGGCGACCGGGTGGGCATCTGGGCGCCCAACCGCTACGAGTGGGTGCTGCTGCAGTACGCGACGGCGCGGATCGGGGCGATTCTGGTCACCATCAACCCCGCCTACCGCACCACCGAGCTCGCCTACGCCTGCAACCAGTCGGGGATCAGCGTGCTCTTCCTGGCGGCGGGATTCCGCCAGAGCGACTACGTGGCCATGCTCGCCGAGGTGCGGCCGCAGTGCCCGGCGCTGCGGCAGGAGGTGGTGCTGGAGCGCGACCTGGCGACGCTGCTGCGGCGGGCGACCACGATCTCGGCCGCCGAGCTTGCCGCCCACGAGGGCGCGCTGCAGCCGGGCGAGGCGATCAACATCCAGTACACCTCGGGAACGACCGGCTTCCCCAAGGGCGCGATGCTGTCGCACACGAGCATCCTCAACAACGGCTTCTTCGTCGGCGAGACCCTGGCCTACAGCGCGGCCGACCGCATCTGCGTCCCCGTCCCCTTTTACCACTGCTTCGGCATGGTGATGGGCAACCTGGCGGCGACCAGCCACGGGGCCTGCATCGTGATTCCCGGCGAGGCGTTCGATCCGCAGGCGGTCCTGCGCGCGGTCAGCCGCGAGCGCTGCACGTCGCTGTACGGCGTCCCGACGATGTTCATCGCGGTGCTCGACGCCCTGCAGCAGCCGCCGGGCCAGCCGAGCCAGTCCGGCCAGCCGGGCCCCATCGACCTCTCCAGCCTGCGCACCGGCATCATGGCCGGCTCGCCCTGCCCCATCGAGGTCATGAAGCGCGTCCGCACCGAGCTGCACATGCCCGAGGTCTCGATCTGCTACGGCATGACCGAGACCGCCCCGGTGTCGACGCAGACCGCCCTGGACGATCCGCTCGAGCGGCGAGTCGGCACCGTGGGCCGCGTCCACCCGCACGTCGAGATCAAGGTCGTCGACCCCGCCACCGCCGCCACCGTCCCGCGCGGCGTCGCCGGCGAGCTGTGCACCCGCGGCTACTCGGTGATGCTCGGCTACTACCAGAACCCCGCCGCCACCGCGCAGGCCATCGACGCCGAGGGCTGGATGCACACCGGCGATCTGGCGACCCTGGACGAGCAGGGCTACGTCAACATCGTCGGCCGGATCAAGGACATGATCATCCGCGGCGGCGAGAACGTCTACCCGCGCGAGGTCGAGGAGTTCCTGCACACCCACCCGGCGCTCAGCGACGCCCAGGTCATCGGCGTGCCGAGCTCGCGCTACGGCGAGGAGGTCATGGCCTGGGTCAAGCTGCGCGCCGGGGCCAGCGTCACCGCCGACGAGCTCCAGCAGTTCTGCAAGGGCCGCATCGCCACCTACAAGATCCCCCGCTACTGGAAGTTCGTCGACGGCTTCCCGATGACGGTGACCGGCAAGATCCAGAAGTTCCGCATGCGCGAGCTGGCAATCGCCGAGCTCGGCCTTGACGCCGCGGCCCGCATCCAGACCGCCTGACCGCACGCCCGGCCGCTCAGCGCCAGCGCCCCGCCGCCGCCGCGGTCGGCCGTCAGGAGCGTGGCCCCCTACAGGTCGATGATGACCACGCCGCGATCGCTGGCCGGGGTCTTGTCGTCGCTGTCACCATAGTCGCTCCGCCGGTGGGGAGCGCGGTAGGGCATCTCGACCTCCGGGCGTGGCTGGCGACGGCCACGCTCGTCTTCTTCCCGCTTTCGGATCTGTTCAATAATCCATGGGTCGAGCATGGCTTGTCTCCGAACGCTGGGCCCACCAAGACACTGCCTATAGTTTGTGGCCCAGCGGCTGTCCTCGTCAAGAAGTGCGCTCGCGCAGCCCCGTCCCCGGCACCGCAAAAACCCTACAAGCGCGGCAGCTTCAGCCCCGGCAAAAAAGCCCGGGCACCGGGCCCGGCAGGCGAGCTCGCCCGCGCCTTTGGCACAGCCGGGCAAGCAAGCCGCCGCTGCCGAGCTGCCTTGAGATTCACCGTTTGGGTTCATGCCTTTAAGTTCACTGCTTCAGGTTCTTCTTCAGGTTCGGCGCTTGGGTTCATCTCTTGGATGCTGCGTTGCAGATAGCGGTTGCAGGGCGGCTTTTCTTCGCGCCGGGCCCTAGTCGCCATTTGACACACGGTCGGCGGCTAAGTACGCTCCGGCCTCCATATAGCGATGCCCGGGTCCCACGTCGAGATACAAGCCCTCCGAAAATCTTTCGCCTTTGGCGGACGTCCGGTGGACGTGCTGCAGGGGGTGAACCTCACCGTCGCGGCCGGGGAGATGGTGGCGATCGTCGGTGCCTCGGGGGCGGGCAAGTCGACGTTCCTGCACGTGCTCGGGACGCTGGACGCTCCCAGCAGCGGCCGCATCTGCATCGATGGCCAGGACCTGACGCAGATGAACGCGGTCGCGCTGGCCGCCTTCCGCAACCGCACGATAGGCTTCGTGTTTCAGTTCCATCACCTTTTGCCCGAGTTTACCGCGGTCGAGAACGTGGCGATGCCCGGTCTCATCGCCGGCCTTGTGCGCGCCGAGGCGGAGAAGCGCGCCCGGGGCCTGCTCGGCGCGGTGGGCCTCGGACACCGGCTGGAGCACCGCCCAGGCGAGCTGTCCGGGGGCGAGCAGCAGCGAGTGGCGCTGGCCCGGGCGCTGGTGATGGAGCCGCGGCTGCTTCTCGCCGATGAACCCACGGGAAACCTTGACGCCCGCACCGGCGCAGCTATCCATGAGCTCTTGGTGGACCTCAACCGCGAGCGCGGCATGACGATGATCGTGGTAACCCATAACGAAGACCTGGCGGCGCGGATGCCGCGGCGGCTGCACATGGTGCGGGGCGAGATAGGCGACGGCATGCCCGCGCCAGAGCGGGAGCACGCGTGAGGCAGCAGGCGACACGCTGGTGGGTGCTGTTGGCGGTAATGGCGGCCGCTGCCGTGGCGGTTCCCGTCCGGGCGCATGCCGACGGCGACATCCCGCTGGGCCGGTCGGTCGAGAAGATCAACTTCCGCGGCAACGTCAAGGTCGAGTCGGCCGCCATCCAGCGCGCCCTGTCGGCCGAGGAGCGCCCCGGGCAGAAGCCGATCGAGGTCGGCCAGCCGCTGGCGCTGCCCCAGATCCAGGAGGACATCAAGGCGATCTGGAAGATGAACTCCTTCGACGACGTGCGCGTCGAGACCGACGAGGGCAGCGAAGGCGGCATCGCCGTCACCTACGTCGTGCGCGAGAAGCGCAGCATCCGCAAGATCTACGTCTCGGGCAACAGCGAGGTCGGCCTCGACAAGATAAATGAAGTCCTCGATCTGAAGAAGGACACCATCTACGACCCCGCCAAGGTCAAGCGCAACGCCGAGAAGATCCACGACCTGTACGTCGAGAAGGGCTACTACCTCGCCGACGTGCGCACCGAGGTCAAGATCCACTCGCCGACCCAGCTTGACATCTACTTCATCGCCGACGAGCACGCCAAGGTCGAGGTGCGCCGCGTCCAGTTCCTCGGCAACAAGCATGCCACCGACGCCGAGCTGCGCGGCGTCATGGGCACCCAGGAAGGCAACTGGCTGTCGTTCATCACTTCTTCGGGGACCTACCGCGAGGAGGCGTTCGAGCGCGACGTGCTGCTCATCACCGCGTTCTACTACGACCGCGGCTACGTCACGGTGAAGGTCGGCAAGCCGTCGATCGAGATGTCGGCGGACAAGCGGTTTCTGTACATCTCGATCCCGATTGAAGAGGGCGAGATCTACAGGATCGGCAAGCTCGACTTCAAGGGCGAGCTCCTCCTGCCGCGCGAGGAGATGATCCGCAGCCTGCGGGTCAAAGAGGGCGAGACCTTCAACCGCACCAAGCTCAGTAACGACATCATCGCGATCAACGACTATTACAAAAACCGCGGCTACGCGAACGTGAACGTCTCGCCGCTCACCTCGGTGGACGCCGACAACCGCACGGTGGCGCTGACGTTTGACCTGCAGCAGGGCAAAAAGGTCTATATCGAGCGCATCAACATCCGCGGCAACACCAAGACGCGCGACAAGGTCATCCGCCGCGAGCTCAAGGTCATCGAGGGAGAGCTGTTCAGCCAGGCGCTGCTCGACTACTCGAAGAACCGCGCCCAGGCGCTCGGCTTCTTCGAGAAGGTCGAGGTCTCGACCAAGCGCGGCTCCAACGACGAGCGGATCATCGTCAACGTCGAGGTCACCGAGCGCCCGACCGGCACCTTCCAGGTCGGCGCCGGCTTCTCGTCGGTCGAGAACTTCATCGGCCAGGCCCAGGTGGCGCAGAACAACCTGTTCGGGCGCGGCACGACGCTGCGGCTGTCGGCGCAGATCTCGTCGCTGCGGCAGCTGTTCTCGGTCAACTATATAGATCCCTACTTCCTCGACACCAAGCTGACGTTCGCCTTCAGCGGTTATAACCAGCTGCTCTACTACCCGAACTTCAACCGCACCACGCGCGGCGGCGATCTGACCTGGGGCTACCAGTTCGGCGACTACGTGCGCCTGCTCGGCACCTACAAGCTGGAGTGGGTCCAGGTCGGCCAGAACACAAGTGGCCTCAGCATCGCCGGCTTTGGCCAGGTCCAGTCGATCGCCGGTGGGACGCTCGCCAACCTGTATCGGCGCGGCTGGACCTCGTCGGTGCGTCTGTGGATGCAGTTCGACTCGCGCAACGACCGCATGTTCCCGACGCGCGGCATGTTCCACCTGCTCTCGGTGGAGGTCGCCGATCAGTACATCGCCTCGGAGATCGACTACGTCCGGGTGTCTGGCTACGCGCGCTTCTACCGGCCGATCTGGGGCCCGTTCATCTTCCGCCTCAACGCCGAGTCGGGCCTGGTGCTGTCGCGCCGCGCCGAGGGCGTGCCGATCTACGAGCGCTACTTCCTCGGCGGCATCCAGAGCATCCGCGGCTTCCGGCTGTTCTCGCTCGGCCCGCGCATCCAGATCCAGAGCGCGCTCGATCCGAACTCGTTCCTGATTCCGTTCTCGGTGGGATCGAACTGGCAGATCATCGTCAACAGCGAGATCGAGTTCCTGATCATCCCAGCGGTGCAGATAAAGGGCGTCATCTTCTTCGATATGGGCAACGGCTACAACCTCGAGGCCAAGTACTGCACCTCGCAGACCGCGACCTCGACCCTGCCCGAGGTGTTCAACCCCTGCAGCCGCTACCCGACGTTCCAGAACCTGCGCTACTCGGTGGGCTTCGGCTTCCGCTGGTTCTCGCCCATCGGTCCGCTACGCTTTGAGTGGGGCATCCCGCTAAACCGGGTGGTCGCCCCCGGCGTCTCCGAGGATCCGATCGTCTTTGAGTTCACCATCGGCAACTTCTTCTAGGCCCGGTTCCGAACCGGCCTGGAAATCGCGACGCGGATCTTCTCCCATCACGACAGCAAGCATGAAAGAAGGAGTTTCAGACGATGTCTCACCGTGGAATTAGACTGGTGTTCAGGTTGTGCACGGGCCTTGTTGCCCTTATGGCGTTCTTGGGTTTGGGCCTTGAGCGGACCGCGCAGGCGCAGAAAATCGCCATCGTGAACATCCAGCGAGCGATTGAAGAGTCGGTCGAGGGCAAGGCCGCGATCGGCTCGCTCAAGGGCGAGGTCGAGCGCAAGCAGAAGGAGCTCGAGGCCAAAAAGGACGAGCTGAAGAAGCTCGACGAAGACCTCGCCAAGCAGGAGGCGGTGCTCAAGCCCGACGCGCTGCAGAAGAAGAAGCAGGAGCTGCAGGCCAAGTTCCAGGCGCTGCAGGAGACCGCGGTGCGCGCCCAGCGCGAGCTGCAGGACAAGGAGCTCAAGGTCACCGGCCCGATCCAGGAGAAGGTGCTGCGCGCGATCGCCCAGATTGCCGACCGCGACAAGTTCAACCTGGTACTGCGCGCCGACATGGTCCTGTGGCCGCAGCAGAGCGAGGCCGACATCACCAACGAGGTGATCCGCAAGGCCAACGCGATGAAGGCGGCGACGCCGACGCCGGCCGCGGGCGGCGCGGGCGGAGGCGGACCGAAGTGACGGCAGCTGAGGCCGCAGCGGTAACGCTGCCGCTCGATGTAACGGCGATCCAGCGGATGCTGCCGCACCGCTACCCGTTCCTGCTCGTGGACCGGGTCGTGGAGTACAGCGGCGATAGCTGTGTCGCCCTCAAGAACGTGACGATCAACGAGCCGTTCTTCGTCGGGCACTTTCCGGGTCACCCGGTCATGCCCGGCGTGCTGCTGCTCGAGGCGATGGCGCAGACCTCGGCCCTGCACGCCTGCCTGCGCCTCGGCGCGCAAGCCGGTGAGCAGGCGATTTATCTAGTCACGATCGACAAGGCGAAGTTTCGCCGTCCGGTAGTGCCCGGCGATCAGCTGCAGCTGTGCTCGACGCTGCTGCGCGGGCGCGGCAAGATCTGGAAGTTCCAGGGCGAGGTCAAGGTCGACGGCCAGGTTGTCGCCGAGGCCGAGTATATGGCCACCCTGCCCCCCGTGCTGGTGCCGGGCCCCGACGCCGCGGCCGGCGCGGACGGCAACGCCGCCGGATAGCGTCGACGAGCAGCGGGAGGACCCGAGGTTCATGGGCAGCGGAGCGACAAGGCCATGAGAGCCACAACCAGGGGGTTCATCGCTGCTTCGCTCGTGGGCATCTCCACGCTCCTCTGCTGCAACCTGCGCAAGCCGCTGCCGCGCCGCCCCGATGCCGGGCCGGTGGTGGAGATGGTCGAGGCCAGGCCGCCCGTCGTGGGCGGTCCAGCGGCCAGCACGGCGCCGGC
Organism: Pseudomonadota bacterium; assembly: GCA_035437965.1. Classification (GTDB taxonomy): domain Bacteria; phylum Myxococcota_A; class Polyangia; order Palsa-1104; family JAEUJZ01; genus CALFML01. The sequence goes on along the minus strand of DAOMZC010000198.1, from coordinate 754 downwards.
GGTGCAGCTCGGGGAAGAGCACGAGCCCAATGATGACCTCGAGCACGCCCAGCTCCTGGCCGGCCAGGGCATCGCCGGCTCGCTGGCGGCGCCGACCACGCTGGGTGCCGGCAAGGGCGATGACGACTACTTCGTCTTTCGCTCGGCGGCGATGGTCGAGCTGGTGCGCATCGGGGTCACTGGCAGTAAAGTCGCCGATCTGCAGCTGGAGCTGTTGACCGGTCAGGGGCAGCGGGTGGCGCTCGCCGACGAGCGCGGCCGGGGCGAGGGCGAGGTGCTGCAGAGCCTGGCGCTGGCGCCGAACCAGACCTTTTATGTGCGCGTCCGCGGCTCGGTGGCGGCGATCGAGAAGGGGGCCGCCGAGTACAGGTACGAGCTGACCCTGGCGACGGCACCGGCGCCGGCGGGCAGCGAGCAGGAGCCCGATGACACGCCGCTCACCGCCAGCCCCGCGGTGGGGGTCGACCTGAGCGGGGCGCTGTCGTTTCGCCGCGATGAGGACTACTGGGTCGTTTCGCTGCCCGAGGCGGTCGGCCGACGCGCCGCGGATCCGACCGGCGCACTGGAGGGCCTGCGGGCACCGGCGGTGCTGCGGGTCGAGCTCACGGCCCCGTTCGTGGTGCCGAGCGTGCGCGTGCTGGTCCAGGCGGCCCCACCGCCGCGCCCGGCGGCCGAGCAGGACGCCGGCCAAGCGGCACCAGCGGACGGCGGGGCGGCGGCGGCCCGGGGCTGATGAACTCGGCCTTGCACTTCG
>DAOMZC010000197.1:3408-8975 GCA_035437965.1 Pseudomonadota bacterium | reverse complement strand
GAGCGCCGGGGCGAGGATGTGATCGGCCTCGCTCGGACTGTTCTGGAGCAGCAGCACCGCCGCCAGGTTGCGGGTCAGGCTGGGGCTGTCGTCGAGCTTCTGCGCCTCGCGCAGCAGCATCGCGGCGGTGCCGAGCGCCGCCGCCCGCTCCTGCTCGTGCCGCTCGCGGTCGCGCTCGCGCTCGTGGGCCGGCTCCTCGGTGCCGCGGGTCAGGCCGGCGAGCGCCATCTGTTCCAGGGTGCGCGACAGCCCGACGCGCGCCCGCGGCAGCCGCGGATCGGCCTTCTGGGCCTCGGTGTAGTACTTGCGCGCGCGCTCGAAGTTGGCGCTCGCGTAGGCAGCGCTGCCGACGAGCGCCAGCACCTGCGGATCGCCCGGCGGGGCGAGCTCGAGGAGCTTCTCGCTGGTGCCGAGCAGGCTCGTCGGCACCGACGGCGCACCCGGCGCCGTGTGGGTGAGGTTGAGCTGCAGGATCTGCGCCTCCAGAAGCAGGCCGCGCAGCTCCAGCTCGTAGTTCATGTACAGCGTCGCCTGGAGGCTGCCGCTCGCCGCCGCGCTCACCTTGGGGGCCAGCGCGTCCAGCCCGGCCTCGGCGGTCTCGATGGCGTGCTTGGCGTCGCGCAGCTGCAGGTAGGCGCGGGCGATGGCGGCCGGCAGGTTGACCCGGCTCTGCAGCTCGGGCTTGTCGGCGCTGTCCTTGTACGCCGCCTGCGCCTCCTGGTACTTCTTGAGCGCCTCGCGGGCGTCGGTCTCCTTGTCGCCGGTCTGATCGATCGAGGCGAGCAGCGTCAGCACCCGCGGGTCGTCGCGGCGCAGCGCCTGGTACTGCAGGGCGAGCTTGCGCGCTTCCTCGCGCCGGCCGAGCCGCAGGTAGCAGGTGGCGAGGTTGAAGGCGACCGCCGGCCGCCGCTTGACGTCGGGCAAGAGCGGCTCGTACTGCGCCGCGCCGCGGCCCCACTCGCCAAGGGCGATGTAGGTAGTGCCGAGCATCTGGCGGATCTGGTTGTCGCGCGGCCGCGCCTCCTGCGCCTGCTCCAAGAGCTTCTGCGACTCGCGATACTTGCCGCGCTGGAAGTAGGCGGTGCCGAGGAACAGCTGCGCCGAGGGGTCGATGATCTTCTGCTCTTCGGGGCGGAACTTGAAGTACTGCTCAAGAGCGGTGCTGGCGCGCGCCGGATCGATGCGCGCGTAGTGCTTGCCGATCTGGAACTGCGCCTCGTACGCCTCGGGGCGAAGGCGGGTGACCTCTTCCAGGTAGGTGAGGCCGCGCTCCTTCTGGCCGCTCTCATAAAGGCACAGGCCGAGGACGGTCTTGATGCTGGTGTCGCTCGACGACAGCTTCTCGGCGCGGGTGAGGAGCTCGATCGCCTGCGTGTAGTTGCGCTCGCGGAAGTAAAGGGTCGCCCGCTTGACGAACGCCTCGACGCGCGAGGGGTTGAGCTTGATCGCCTGATCGTACAGCTCGGCGGCGCCCTCGTAGTTGCCGGAGTTGAACTGCTCCTCGGCGCGCTTGAAGATGGACTCTTCCTCGGTCTCGTTGCCGGCGCGGCCCTGCCCGTAGGCGGGGGTGGCGGACAGCTGCACCGCGACGCCCACGCCCAGGCTCACCGCGGCGCTGAGCAGCGCTGAACCGAGCAGCGCGCGACCTCGCCCGGCGGGGCGCCTGGGAACCAAGGAGGGAGCGCCGGGTCGCCCTCCTGCCCGCCTGAAATCCGCAGATCGAGAAGCCCGCATCTTGATTCCATCATACTGCGGAAGACCATACACAAAGCGAGAAAAGCGGCCCGCTACTTACCTTTGGCGCGCCCTACATATAGAGCGCGCTTTTGGTACTTGCGTAGCGTACTTGAGCCGCGGGCTATGGCGGGCAGGGCGAGCTTTAGTGAATGTGCGCGACGACGAGCGTGATGTCGTCTTTGCGCGGCCGGTCGGCGTAGAACTGGCCGGCGACGTGCATCATCGAGTCGCGCATCTCTTTTGGCCCGAGCTCGGCGGCCTGACGGATCGACAGGCGGAGGCGCTTTTCGCCGTACTCTTCGTTCCCGCCGTTTTCGCACTCGATGAGGCCGTCGGTGTAGAACACCAGCTTGTCGCCGGTGCGCAGCGGCTGCGAGCTCTCGGCGAAGTTCGAGTCGGGCACATCGCCCAGGCGATTGCCGCGCGACATGAGGACGGTGAACTCGGCCTCGCCCTCGCGCAGGGTGCTCGGCGCGCGGTAAAGGTAGGGGAAGTTGTGGCCGGCGTTGGCGTAGGCAATGAGCTTGGTGCGGGTGTCGATGACGCAGGCAAAGCAGGTCATGACGAACTTGCGGCGCGCGCTCTCGAAGATCGCGCGGTTCATGAGCTCAAGGAGCCGGCTCGGGGTGAGCCGCGGCCCTTCAAGCGCCCGCCCGACATCGCACGCCGCCTTGGCCGCGGCGGTGATCATCGCCGCCGGCACGCCGTGGCCGGTGACGTCGCCGATGATGATCAGCACCTTGTTGTCGGGCAGATCGTGCACCGCCCACCAGTCGCCGCCGCACTGCGTGGCGGGCTGGAAGTGGCCGGCGACCTTGACCGGGCCGCGCTCGATGAGATCGGCCGTGGGCACCAGGGTCTCCTGGATGGTGCGCGCCAGCTCGAGCTCCTTTTCCAGCACCGCCTTGGCCGCGGTCTCATCGAGCAGCACCTGCAGGCGATCGGCCATGTAGTTGAAGTTCTCGGCCAGCATGCCGATCTCGTCGAGCGAGTTCACCTCGACGCGGGTCGACAGGTCGCCGCGGGCGATCTGGTCGGCCCGCGAGGCCAGAAGCTTCAGCGGCTGGGTGATGCGCAGCGACTGCACTACCGCCAGCCCGGCGCCGACCAGCACGAACAGGAGGCCAATGAGTCCGATCTGGACCATGTACTCCTGGCTCTGCTGCTGCTTGCCTTCCTCGACCGCGCTCAGCTGCCGGAGCAGCGAGGCGCGGCTGTAGATGACGACCAGGGTGCCGAGCTTCTTGCCCTGCGCCGTCACGGGGCGCGCGAACAGCTTGCCCGAGACCTTCTCGCCACCGGCCACCGTGATCTCGATCTGCTTGGCCAGCGGCTTGGTGATCTGCGCAAGCTCCGGACCCTGCTGCGGATCGACCTCGGAGACCGGCTTCTCTTTGAGCCGCGGATCGCTGTGCGCGGCGACGAAGCCGTTGTCGGTGATGACGTACAGCGCGGCGACATCGCTGTCGGTCTTGGCCGCCTCGGGAACGAACGTCTGCAGGCTGCTGTAGTCGGACTGGATGATCGCGGCGCGGGCGCTCTCCACCATGGTCTGGGTGAGCGTCTGGGCGCGCGCCTCCAGCGCCGAGTCATAAGCTTCTGACAGGCGGTGCGCCGCTTCATCGAACGTGCGACGGCTGTAGATGACGCTGATGGAGCCAAGAAGGCCGACGACCAGCGTGATCAGGGATACGCTGGTCAGGATCATCTTGACGCTAATCGAAGAGCCGCGTTTGCTGGCCATTCGCTTCGAGTCTACGCACCCTTGCCCTTATGGTCAATGATCGCTACGATCGCCGACATGAACCCGGCCCTGGAGCGCTTTATTCAGCAGTTCAAGGCGACCTCGGACGCCATCATTGACAGCTGGTTCATCTGCGACCAAGAACGCAACATCGTCGACTATAACCGCGCCTTCTTCTCGCTGTTTCCGCGCCCCGAGGCGCGCCAGCTAAAGAGCCGCAAGTGTTACGATGTAATGCGCTTGACCATATGTCAGAACGCCTGCATCGCCCAGCAGTGCTGGCGCGAGCAGCGCCACGTGCGCCTTGACGAGATCGACGGCAAGCCGCTTGGTCAGGCGGACGACGCGACGCCGCGCCGCTACGTGCTGTCGTCGATCCCGATCCTCGACGAGAACAACCAGCCGGTCGGGGCGCTGGAGATCCAGCGCGACGTCACCGATGAGGCCCTGGTGCAGGACAAGTACCGCCGGATGCTCGACACCGAGGCGCGCGAGCGCGAGCGGCTGGCGGCGCAGATCCGGGCGCGCACGCGCGAGCTCCTGGATACCAACCAGCTCCTTCTAAAAGTCCAGAAGGAGCTCGTGCACCACAAGAAGGGCCTCGCCCTCTAGCGGCACCGCGCGGCCAGCGAGCTGCTGACTGCGTGGCCGCAGGACCGCATGGTCTGTAGCTCGCCAGGCGTTTCGCCGCTTGTTTCGCTGGTCGTTGCGCTCGGTCAGCCGTGCCCGGGCGTGGGGGCGTGCTTAAGCAGCGGGGTGACGGCCAGGCGCAGCGCCGCCTCGACCTCGTCGCGGGTGCGGCTGGCGTCGATGAAGACGATGGACTCGCCGGCCGCTTGCAGGGCGTGCGCCTCGCGCTCGTAGGCCGCGGCGACCCGCTGCTGGACGCTGTCGGCGTCGTAGATCTCTACCTCCGAGGCGCGCTCGACCCGGCGCTGCGCGGCGACGCTGACCGGCAGGCTGAAGAACAGCGTCAGATCGGGGCGCCGGATATCGGCGTTGGCCTGCGTCACCGCGGCGTGCGGCACGCCGGCCACCGTCTGGTACGCCAGCGACGAAAGTACGTAGCGATCGCACAGGACGATCACCCCCTGGGCCAGCAGCGGCTCGATCTCGCGCTGCAGGTGGTCGCGCCGGTCGGCGGCGAACAGCAGCGCCATCGCGCGCGGCTCCAGCGGCGTCGCGTTCGCCGACAGCAAGCTGCGGATGAGCCGCCCGATCGGCCCGCCCGAAGGCTCGGCGGTCCGGTGCACGCGCAGCCCGTGGCTGGCCAGCCAGACGAGGAGGCGCTCGGTCTGGCTGGTCGTGCCGGCGCCGTCGATTCCCTCAAGGACGATGAAGCGACCGGGCCGGTGCTCGCCGGGCGTCGGCTGGCCTGCTGAGTCGTCGGTCTCGCCGGCCGCGGTCGGCCGCTGCGTAGTGGCTGTCATTTACAGGGAAGCATGCTGCCCAAGCCGGGACGGGTCAAGCAGGGCCGTAACCGCTGCCGCGCCCGTCACCCTCGCCAGGCGCGCCGCTCACGACGCATCGCCGGGGGGCGCGCTGCCGCCGGGCACCAGCTTGCAGGCGAAGCCGAGCACCTTGGGTCCGTCGCGCAGCTCGGTGGGCGTCGGCTGCCAGCCGCGCGCCACGCGGGCCGCGAGCAGCTCGTCGGCGGTCGGGCGGTGGTCCCACACGGAGACCGCATTGACCCCGCCGAGTCAGGTACAGTCGAGGACGAGGGCGCGCGGATCGGTCTCGGCACCGAGCACGATGTCGTGCGTGTACTCGTCCTGGATGACCACGTCGACGACCAGCCACTGCGGTCGCATCGCCAGCCCCCACGGCAGGACGCGGGCCAGGGTGCCGAGGAAGCGGACCTGCGCGGCCAGTGACTCCAGATCGGCAAGCGCCATCGCTGTAGTGTGTTCCCGCCGCGCAAGAGCAGCAAGAGGGGCGCGATTGTGCGCCGATTTCGCCGGCCTTGCCCGCTGGTTGCTCTACGGCTCGCCGCTGCTCGGCTCTGGCCGGCGCTGGTCTCGCGCTGGTCCCGCGCTGGTCTCGCGCTGGTCCCGCGCTGGTCTCGCGCTGGTCCCGCGCTGGTCTC
>DAOMZC010000197.1:0-3308 GCA_035437965.1 Pseudomonadota bacterium | reverse complement strand
GCGCTGGTCCCGCGCTGATCCCGCGCTGGTCCGCGCTGGTCCGCTCTGGTCCGCTCTGTTCTCGCGCTGGCCTGCGCCGCCGGGCCGTGAACGGTGGTAGGCTGGCGCCCAGCTCACTTATCGGGTCTTTTCACGCGCATGGCGAACACCAACCCTTGGTCCACGAAGCTTCCTCCGGGGTCCGGTCCCTGGGACACCATCGTCATCGGCTCGGGGATGGGCGGCATGACCTGCGCCGCCCTGCTCGCCCGCCTCGGCCAGCGGGTGCTCGTGCTCGAGCACCACTACGTACCCGGCGGCTTCACCCAGACCTTCACCCGCAAGGGCTGGACCTGGGACGTCGGCGTGCACGCCGTGGGCGAGGTGGATGAGCGGGCGCTGCTCGGCAAGGTGCTGCTCGATCTGACCGGCCAGCGGCTGCGCTGGGCGAGCCTGGGCCCGGTCTACGACACGTTCGAGTTCCCCGACTTCCGCATCGACTTTTCAAGCGACCGCAAGTCGTTCCAGGCGGCGCTGCAGGCGGCCTTCCCCGACGAGCGTGACGCCATCGCCGAGTACGCCCGGGTGACCCGCGAGGTCGGCGGGGCGATGCGCGCCTACTACCTGTCGCGGCTCTTTGGTTCCTGGGCGGCGCCGCTGACCGACCGCCTGCTCGCCGCGCCGGCGCACCGCTTCCTTGGCCAGACCACCGAGGCGACGCTCGCCCGCTTCGTCAAGGACGAGCGGCTGCGCCGGGTGCTCACCGCGCAGTGGGGCTACTACGGCTCGCCGCCGAGCCGCTCGTCGTTCGCCATCCACGCCCTGGTCGCCCGCCACTTCCAGCACGGCGGCTACTACCCCGAGGGCGGCTCGGCACGCATCGCCGTCGAGCTCCTGCAGACAGTCAAGGACGCCGGCGGCGCGACCCGCATCCGCGCCGACGTCGAGACGCTGCTTGTCGAGCGCGGGCGGGTGGTCGGGGTGCGGCTGCGCGATGGTGAGGAGCTGCGCGCCCGGCGGGTCGTGAGCGCCGTCGGGGCCCGCGCCACCGTGACCCGGCTCTTGCCGGCGGCCGAGCGGCAGGCGACGTGGGCGCGGTCGATCGCGCAGCTGCCGCAGTCGCCGTCGCATGTCTGCCTGTATCTCGGGTTCCGCGGCGACATCCGGCAGGCCGGCGCGGGGCCGGAGAACCGCTGGTTCTACGAGACCTGGAGCGACCAGGCCGAGGCCTGGCACCCCGACCGGCCGGCTGCCGGCGCCACCGGAACTCAGGACGGAGCCCGGCAAGAGGCCCCCGTCCTGTACTGCAGCTTCCCCTCCCTCAAGGACCCGCGCCACGACCCGGGCCCGCAGGAGCTGCACACCGGCGAGGTCGTGACCTTCGTCCCCGACGCCCTCACCGCCCGCTACCGCGACGCCCGCTGGCGCCGCCGCGGGCCGGAGTACGAGGCGCTCAAGAAGGACTGGACGGACCGCCTGCTCGCGCAGTTCTTCCGCCACATGCCGGCCCTCAAGCCGCACCTCGACTGGGTCGAGCTGTCCACCCCGGCCACCACCGAGACCTTCACCCGCGCCCCGGCCTCGGTGATCTACGGCCTTGAGCCGACGCCGGCCCGCTACGAGAACCGCTACCTGCGGCCGGCCACCCCGCTGCCCGGCCTGTTCATGGCCGGCGGCGACCTCGCCTCGGTCGGCGTCATGGGCGCGATGGTCGGCGGGCTCCTGTGCGCTACAGCAGTGGCGCCCATCGCGGCGATCCGCCACCTGCGGGCGGTTTCGCGCTAGCCGGCGCTAGCCGCGACATCTTCCGTTGACAGAGGCGCTGCGGTGCGCAAAAGTCAGCATCAAAAGCTTTATCGCGAACTTACAGTTTACAAACACAGCTTGCAGCAAGCTCGGTTCACTCAGGAGGACATAAGACATGGGTCGCGGAGACAGCCGTAACAGCTCGAAAATGCGTCGCCTCAAAGCGCAGCGCCACCTGAAGCAGCGCATCAAAAACCGGCGCGCCGCCGCCGCCGCCGCCCGCGCCGAGAGCAAGGCCGCCGCGACCCCGGCGCCCAAGGCCAGCAAGAAGGCCCACTAGACCCCTTCCCTCCCGCCGCGCCGGCCCGTCCGGCGCCACCGCCTGCCCTCCCCTTCCGAAATAGCACCCCCTACAAGCCCAAGCTGCGCCGCCTGCCCGGCCGCGGAAACAGATGCTGATTTTGCGCCGGGCAAGGGGCTGCGCCTGTTCGCAAAAAACAAGTGCCGGCGGTCACATCCATAATGTAAGATGATTCTGTCTCCCCCCAGGTTTAAATGAGCGCGCAGCCCGCCCCCAACAGCGACGAGCCGCATCCGCTGATCGGCCAGACCCTTGGCAAATATCGCATCACGCGATTGATCGGCAGCGGCGGCATGGGCGCGGTGTTCGAGGCCAGCCACGAGAGCATCAACCAGCGCGTCGCGGTCAAGGTGCTGCACGCCAAGCTGACCGCCGACCCCGAGGCGGTGCAGCGCTTCATGAAGGAGGCCAAGACCACCAGCCTGGTCCACCACGTGGGCCTGGTGCGGGTGTTCGACTTCGGCCAGCTGCCCGACGGCGCCGCCTACATGATGATGGAGTACCTGGAGGGCGAGTCGCTGCGCGCCCGCCTCGCCAAGGTGACCAAGCTCGAGGTGGTCGACTCGCTGCGCATCACCCGCCAGATCGCCGCCGCCCTCGCCGCCGCCCACGAGAAGGGCATCGTCCACCGCGATCTGAAGCCGGAGAACGTCCTTCTGTGCCCCGACCCCGAGACGCCCTCGGGCGAGCGCGCCAAGGTGCTCGACTTCGGCATCGCCAAGGTGATCGAGCCCGACGGCGAGGTGATGAAGACGACCACCGGGGCGATCCTCGGCACGCCGACCTATATGTCGCCCGAGCAGTGCCGCGGCGTCGGCAACGTCACCGAGAAGGCGGACGTGTACTCGCTGGGGGCGATGCTGTACCAGATGATCTCGGGGCGGCCGCCGTTCGTCGGCCAGGGCGCCGGCGATCTCATCGCCATGCACATCATCGAGGCGCCGACCCCGCTGCGCGAGCTCATGCCCAGCGTCTCGCCCGATGTCGAGACCCTGGTGCACCAGATGCTCATCAAGAAGCCCGATGAGCGGCCGTCAATGCGCCAGGTGCTGCAGGCGCTCGAGCAGCTCGGGCTGACCGCGACCTCGGCCGCCGGGACCCAGGTCGTGATCGTGCCGCCGCCGCCGCCGCCGCCGGTCGCGCCGCCGCGCAGCCGCGCGGTCGTGCTGGGGGTGGCGCTCGGGGTGGCCAGCCTGGGCGGGGTGGCGCTGTTCTTCCTGAG
>DAOMZC010000196.1:0-8990 GCA_035437965.1 Pseudomonadota bacterium | reverse complement strand
TCCCAAGCTGCTCGAAGACGGGCTTAAGAGCTGGCAGGAGATGGAGCAGTATCTAGTCGATCTGCTCGCCGCCCGGCGCCGGGATGCAGCAACGGCGACCGCGCGCAAAGATCTGCTGAGCAGCCTGACCGCAGCCGGGGAAGATGCCAGCTTGCTCTCCGAGGAAGAGGTGCGAGCGACCGTCGGCATGCTGTTATTCGCCGGCCACGAGACGACGACCAACCTCATCACCAACGGCGTGCTGCTGCTCTTGCGCCACCCGGAGGCGCTCGCGGCCCTGCGCCGGGATCCCGCGCTGCTGGCGCCGATGATCGAGGAGATGCTCCGCTACGAGAGCCCGGTGCAGCTGATCACGCGCATCCCCGACGAGGACGTGGTGCTGGCCGGACAGCCGGTGAGCAAGGGACAGCGGGTCCTGCTCGTCCTGGCCAGCGCGAACCGCGACCCGGCGCAGTTTCCGGAGCCCGACCAGTTCATTATAGGCCGGCGCGAAAACCGCCACCTGTCGTTCGGCCTGGGCATTCACTTCTGCGTCGGCGCGGCGCTGGCCCGCGTCGAGGCGCAGCTGGCCTTCGGGCAGCTGCTCGAGCGCTGGCCCACCCTGCGCCTGGCCGATGAGACCATCGCCTGGCGGGACAGCCTGGCGTTCCGCTGCCCCCAGCGCCTTCACATCACGGCCTGAGGACAGCGCGTTATCCGGCTCAGTTGGTTATCGGCGTGCGAGTGCAGTTGTATGTCACATCGGTGGGCGTGCCGTAGCTTATTACCTCGAAGTCCGTCGCCTTCAGGGCCGCCAGCGCGTCGGCGGTGAATCCGACGGCGCTCCACTTGACCGAGCTGAGGACGTCGCTCTGCGCGGTGAGCGCGATGTTGCCCCCATCGGCCAGGAGCATGCCGTACTTCTGCAGAGCGCGCGCCACCACGCGGGCGGCCGGGCTCAGCGAAGTAAGCGGATAGCTGGCGCGCAGCCGCAGGCGGGCCGCATAGGGAGGCGCCGTCGCCGGACCGGTGGTGTTCGTGCCGTGCGTTCCGGGCGCTACATACTTACGCGCGCGGATCATTCTGTTTGGCAGGATGAAGCGGATCGCGTGGTTGATCTGCCCCGCCTGGATTTCTTCCGGGGTAAACAGCAGCGGCGCGATCGGGAAGCCCGCCGCATCGGCGCTGGAGCACTGCTGCCCGCGGCCGTTGACGCTGGTGGTGGACGTGTTCCAGATCGCCAGACAGCCGGTCCGGAAGGTATTCGCGCTGTCGATGGTGCCGTGGTAGACCTCGTACAGGCGGGACTCGCCGCGGGCGACGAACAGCAGGTGGCAGTCGGCGCCGCTGCTGAAGTTGGCGCAGTTGTAGCCGCTGAACGGCGAGGTAAAGACCGGGGCAACTCCGTACGTCTGCTCGACCGCGCCGCCGGACGGCACCGGAATGGGGGCCGTATCACAGTCCGGAGTGTAGAAGTAGTCAGTGACCTTGGTCGGGGTGCGCTTGGCGGTGCCGGCCGGTACGTCCACGGTCACGATGCTGAAGTCGACCTTGAGCTTGCCGGTCCCGAAACCATTCGGGGCGCTCGCCCCCACCATCCACGCAGTAATGGCGCTGGAGTCTGCCGCGACTGCTGCGGTGGAGACATCCGTATACCAGGGCGCCGTGGCCGGGAAGTAGCGCTGCGACACCTGGGTCGCCGGACTGGCCAGAGTCAGCCCCTGGGCAAGCGTCGCTACGTCTGCGGAGCTGCCTTCCTCACCCCCGCAGCCCGGGACGGCCGCAGCGGCAAGCAGGAGGAACGCAAGGTGGGTGTTGAAGTCCGATCGGTGTTTCACTCTTCCCTCACTGTTATGGCGTTGACGGATCTGCTGCGGCAAGCCCTGCTGGCTAGCCAACATTTTGTAGCTAAGGCAGCAGAATAACTAAAATTCCTGCTTTTTCTAGATTTTTGCAGCCGCCGCCGCGGGGCGCGCCTATTTATTCGCTGGGAACGAGGCGCACAGGCGTATGCCGACGCCGGGATCGCGGAAGCTCGGATCGAGCGGCGTCCGATTCGTGCTGCGCGAGGCAATCGCGCCCATGAAGTAGCCGCCGCTGCGCGCCACCAGCTCGCCCGGCGCCAACGAAGACGCGGCCCACTCGAAGACGTTTCCCGCCATGTCGAGCAAGCCGAAGGGACTGGCGGAGGCGGGATAGGAGCCGACCGCATCGGGGCCGGCGATGCGAACGTCGCGGCCATAGGTCTCGTCGAAGTTGGCGTCTTCGGGGTCCAGCAGGGAGCCGTGCGGATACTCGCGGTCATCGGCGCCGCGGGCGGCCCGCTCCCACTCCTTTTCACTACACAGCCGCGCCCCCGGAACCCGCCCGGTACGATCGAGCCACTCGGCGTACGCGAGAATATCCGGCGGGCCGATCCCAGAGACCGGCAGGCGCTGCCAGTCCTGCTCGGCTCGGACCTTGCGCGAGCGGTAGACAATCATTCCGCCAAGTCCCGCTACATGCGCCTGCGCGACCGGCTGCAGGGTCAGCTGCCAGCTGCCATCGGCGAGCTCTGTAAGGTCGACGCCGCCGCCGATTCCCCCCTTGGGCACATGAATGGTCCGCGCCGCGCGCTCGGCCGGCGGCAGCGCGCGCAGATACTCCAGCCAGTCGGCGTACGTCACTTCGAACCGCCCGATCAGATAGGCCGGCGAGGCGACTTCGTGCACGGGCACGGTGGACAGGAAGCCCTGGCGTACCGACTCATCGCTGCTCGTCCCAAAGAGGAACCGGCCGGGCGGCACATAGACGTAGCCATTCGGCACGGCCGCGCTGGGCGGTAGCGCCAGGTCGACGCGCAGCTCTTCGGCGCGGTGCAGCAGGACGGGATAGCGCACGGGAGTCCGTCCGGGCAGCTCGAACGTCAGCAGGTACGAGCCTGGTGGGCGCGAGATGGTCTGCAGAGGCGTGTGGCCCAGGACCTTGCCGGCTAAAAGTGGGCGCCGCTTCTGCTCGTCTTCCTCATACTGCTGCAGCGTGACCTGGGCTCCGGGCGGCGTGGTCGCGATGGTCACCCGCGCCGGGGCCTGCCACCGGCGCTGCCGCTCCCCGTCGACATCGTAGAGTCCCATGCGCTGCAGCAGATCATTGCGCCGCGAAAGGTGCTGGTCGCGCTCTGCCGAAAGGGCTCCCGCAAACAGGGTCTGGGCGAGCAGCTCGCGCACGTCGTCCCGGCCGGGGTCGTAGGTCAGCGCCGCCTCCAGGGCCTGGCTCGCCTGCCCGAGCGCCGCTTCGGACTCCTGCGCCAGCTTGAGAGCCCGGCTCCACTGCTGCTCGCCCTCTTCCTTGTGCTGGGCGTCGAACGCGGCGAAGGCCAGCTTGCGCAGCTCGTCGACCTCACCGCTCTTGTTCTGCGCCAGCGCGAGCAGGTCCTGCCCGCGCCGGAGGTGACGCGCCACCTTGATCCGGCGCTCGCGAATATGCCGATACTGGATGCCGCCATAAAATACCGCCAGCACCAGCGGGACCGTCACAATCACCGCCCGGCGGAGCAGTCGGCCGCGCTTATGGGCGTGCCGCGAAGCGCTGATGAATTCCTGCTCCCTCGCCGTGAAGTCGGTCGCCTCCAGGATATGCAGCTCGGCGAGCTGGCGCGGGCTCCACAGGGCCTCCCGCGCCCGGCCCAGCCGGTTCCACTCGGCCGCGGCCAGCTCCAGGCGCTGCTTGACGGCGCGGCGGTCGGCGAACTCCTCCAGCCAGCGGCGGAGCGTACTCCAGCCTTTCAGCAGCGCCTCGTGCGCCACTTCGTAGATCACGCCTTCACTTGTGGCGTGGGCGACGATCATCCGGCCGCGCACCAGCGCCTCCAGCGCCTGCCGCGAGGCGTCGTCCTGGCCGAGCTCCTCCTCCGTGCGCCGGGCCCGCGTCCCCTCCAGGCTGACCAGCAGCATCAGGATGCGGCGGGCGGCAAGCCGGCGATCGGCGGCCAGACTGAGGATGACGTGATCGGCATGGCGGGCCAGCGCGCCGGACACGCCGCCGATCGCCGCGAGCGACTTGACCGTGATCAAGTCATCCGTGCGCGCATCCCAGAGCTCGGTCAGCGCGAACTGCAGCAGCGGCAGGCCGCCCTCGGTCTTGGCGGTCTCCTCCACCAGCGCGTCGACCAGCTTCGGCGACTCGAAGCGGACTCCCTTGGAGCGCGCCGGGCCGACGATCGCCTGGCGGATCTTCTCGGGATACATCGGGCGCAGGAAGTACAGCGCGCGCCCCAGCTCGTCCCCGAGGGTGGGCACGGTCGCAATGCGGGCGAGGTAGTCGCTGCGCGCGGTCATCAGCATGCGCACCCCGGGGACGCCGCTGGTCAGGCGGCCCAGCGCCTGGCCGACGGCTGCGGCCTCGGTGGGCTCGGCGATGGTGACGATCTCTTCGAGCTGGTCGATGAACAGGACTACCCCGCTACGGAGTCCGAGCCGACCGTGCAGCTCACGGCCCAGGGAGCTCGGCTCGGCGCGCAGCTGGGTGGCCAGCTGGGCCTCCGTTACGTCGAGGATCGGGGCCAGCGCGGCCGCCAGCGCGGCGAGCGGGCTGCGCCCCGGGACCAGCGACAGCACCCGCCACGACCTGCCGCCCCCGAGGGCGCCTTCACGAATCAGCGGCAGGACGCCGGCGCGGCACAGCGAGGACTTGCCGATGCCGGAGTCGGCGGCGACCAGCAGGAACGACTCGGTGCGCAGGCGCTCAAGGAGGGTCCCGATCTCATTGCTGCGGCCGAAGAACACCGACCGGTGCTCGGCCTCGAAGGCAAGCAGTCCGCGGTAGGGATTGCCCTCCGGGGCGACGACCCGCAGCTCGCCCGGCCGCAGCTGTTCCAGGGCCAGGCGCAGCTCTTCTCCGGATGCGTAGCGCTCGCCGGGCGGGCGCCGCAGGCAGCGCTGGACCACCGCGGCGAAGTGCGGATCGACCTCTGGCACCAGCGTGGCCAGCGGCGGCGCATCCAGGGTGGTGGCCGCTCTTGCCAGCTCGGCGTAGGAAGCCAGCGGAATGTGATGGGGCGGCTTGCCGGTGCACAGCTCGAACAGCAGCGCGCCCATGGCGTAGATGTCGGACTGCAGCGAGCTCGGTTCGCCGCGCCACAGCTCGGGCGCCAGGTAGCTCGGCGTGCCGACAATGCGCGTCACCGGGCCGTCCTGCGAGCCGCGCGCGCTGGGACCGGAGGGCCGGCGGTTCCTGTCATCGCTTGGCGGCGCGCCGACCTGGGAGGGCTGACGCTGCCCCGGGGTTGCGCCGCCCAAAAGCTCGATCGTCTCGGCATTGCCGGATACCTTGGATCTTGCCGAGGCCCCAAGCTCCAGGTGCGGCTTCACGCTCACCGGCTCGCGGTCGACGAACTCCGCAAGACCGAAGTCGAGCAGCTTGATGTCGCCGGTGCTGCTGACGATCGCGTTGGCGGGCTTGATGTCGCGGTGCAGGATGCCGCACCGATGCGCCGCCGCCAGTCCCCGGACAAGTCCGAGGCCGAGCTCGAGCGCGCGCTGCCAGGCCACCGGCTTGGGAAGCGTGTCCAGACTCTGCCCGCGGATGAATTCCGAGATGATGTACGGCTGGCCCTGGATCTCGCCGACCCGGTACACACTCACCACGTTGGGGTGCTGGATGCGGGCGGCGGCGCGCGCCTCGATCAAGAACTGCTCGCGCATGAAGGCGTCGGGCTCGATGGCGCGGATGAACTTGATCGCGACCGGCCGATCGAGAAGGGTATCGTGGCCGAGGTAGACCTCCCCCATTCCGCCCCGCGACAGCGGTGAAAGGATCCGATATTCCTCGAAGATCGCCGGCGGCCGCCACGGCGGAGCCAGAGGACTATCGGCGGGCTGGATCATGGACTGTCGGCCCGCAGGGCTGCCGCGGCCAAGGCGGTAAGGTCTTAGACATTATCGATCCCAACCTGCACACAGCATTACACTATCTCCCACTTACTGCAAGAGGGTTAATTGGCTGGTGCCACCGCGCCGCAACGGGAAAAACCCCTTATTAATCAATAGCTTAGCCTCTCATGTAGGAAATCGTTTACATCGGCAGCAAAAATCATACAATATGATTAGTGGCACATTAGTTCTATCTTTGTTCCCGGGGGGTGTAAATGAATTCAAAGCCTATCACTAGCTTTCCCCTGGCCGTGGCCGTGTACCTGCTAGCCCTGGGCAGCGGTTGTAACACGGATGTCAATCAATCTGAGGCCCAGGCTGAGGCCAGCAGCACCGAGGCATTCTCCAACGGGTTTACCCTCAATGGTTTTTCTCTAAACGGGTTTACCCTCAATGGGTTTACCCTCAATGGGTTTACGCTTAACGGGTTTACACTCAACGGCTTCTCACTTAATGGATTTTCCCTGAACGGATTTACCCTCAATGGCGCCGCTCTCAGCGGGACTCTATTCAATGCCAGCACCAACCTCCGCCCGAGCGTTTCCGGGGCTGAGCTTATCGGCGCGCTCGCGCAGATCAGTGTCCAGGCGGCCGGCGAGCCGCAGCCCGCTCAATACACCCTGAGATTCGATAATATCTACGTAGATCCGCAAAACCCGGGAGGCGATGTCTACTTGTACGACATCACCTACGTGCGCAGCGGGGATACTAACTGGACGAGCCTGTGCGCCGATGCCGCGGGGAATCCGGTTCCGGCAATTCCGATCCTCAATTACTGGGACACGCGGACCGGTGCGCGCATCGATAACCCCAATGTCGTCACCTTTGCCTGTGTAAGCGGAGCGCTGGGCAAGTGTGTCCGCCTGGGATATCGCCCCTGGGCGCAGGCGACGCGGTGCACCAGAGAGTCCTGCGCCGCGGTGTCCCTGGCCGACTATCACCAGGCCTGCACGCGCCTCATCCGAGCAGACTACTGCGGCAACGGAACTTCCTATACGCTAAACGGAACCCTCATCGGCTTGTATGACGACCTATCGCCGCTGATACAGAGAAAGACCGACGGCTGGAACGTCGAAGGAGCGTGGACCCCGGCAGGCGCGACCTGCGTCGGCGATGCCCGCCACGACGAGCTGCTGCTCAAAGGCAAGTTCCCCGACTGCAACGGCGACGGCAAGCCGGGAGATGTGCAGAAGTGCGGCATGGGCTCGTCTTTCCCCAACTCGCTGCTCGTCACTACTTATAAAGACGCAAGTTAAGACTCCGCGCATCGACAGCGGGGTCGCTGCATGGTCGGCCCTTGATGGCAGAGGGTTGCAAAGCGAGACGGAACCGCGCATCGTGTTGCATCCTTGCCATGGAGGTAGGTCATGCACGCACTCCTTTCGCTCTTCACGCTGGCTGTGATCGTGGCTCTGCCCGGAGGCTGCAGCGCTCCGGGCGCGCCCGCCGCGCCCGACGACATGATGGCGCCCCCGGTCCTGTGCTCGGTCGCGGCAGGCGCCCTCAAGGTGGGGGAGCGGGCTCCCAGCGGCGATGGCTGCAACTGGTGTGAGTGCCGCGCGGGCGGCGTCTCTGAGTGCACGCACCGGACCTGTCCCGATCCGGGCGGCTGCACCTACGCCGGCGCCAGGCACGGATACGGCGAGCACTTCCCATCCAGCAACGGCTGCAACGAGTGCGTCTGCGCGGCGAGCGGCCTGGCCTGCACGCGCCGGGCATGCCCGAACGGAACGGTCGTCGAAGAGGGCGCGATCCTGCTGGGCGGACTGACCGAGCCCTGCGGCGGCTTGCCGGACCTCACCGGTGCCCAGGTGCTAAAGTACGTCCGACCCGAGGGCTACCACGCGCCGTTTCTGTACCAGCGCAGCGCGATGTACTTTCCCGAGATCCTGCCCGACACCCGGAGCCATGTCCGCGTTGCATATAGCGGCGGCTTTGTGGTGTGCCGCATCCCGGCGCCGGGCCAGGAGGCGATCGATATGGAGGTCGAGGTCGAATACCTCACCGATGACGGAGCGTTCAGCGAAGGGTTCCACACCTACCTCCGGCGGACCCGCAGCAAGTTCGTCGACAACGCGAACACCGTCGCGGCGGTCGCGGCGTGGTCGGAGCTGAACGGCAGCTACGATCCGCGCTGCCGCGATGCCCTTGGCGTCGGCTTTGTCGCCGAGTTCAACGCGGACGGCTCGGCCGCGGGCAGCATCGACAAGACGTGCGAGGTCGACATCGGCGCTCAAGTAGGAACCTGGATGGCCGCGGCGCGCTGAGCTGCCGCCTGGGCTACCGCGGACCCGGGCCGGGCGCGAGCAGCACGCCCGGGTTCAGCAGACCCTCGGGGTCCAGGGCGCGCTTGACGGCCGACAGCGCGTGGCCGAACAGCGGGTCGCGCTCGCGCTCGTAGTAGGGACGGAAGTCGCGGCCTGTCGCGTGGTGGTGCGTGGTCGTTCCGCCCTCGGTCAGCAGCGCTTCGGTCGCCGCGTCTTTGATCGCGGCCCACTGCTCGAGCTCCGCGCCGCGCCGCGCTGGTGCCACGACCGTGTAGTAGGGAGCGACGCCGTCCGGGTAGGCGTGCGTCAAGCGGCACGTCAAAAGACCCCGGCCGCAGACCTCGCGGATCGCGCGCTCGGTGGCCGCGGTGACCGCCTGGTGGAACGCCGGGAAGCGATCCCAGGTCACCGCGGTCTCGAACGTCTCGACGAGCAGGCCGCGCTGGACGAGCGCGTCGCGTAGGTAGGGAGCACGCAGGAACGCGGCGCGCCAGTGCTCGGCCGGCTCTGCTCCCGGCGCGCGCGCGGTCGCGCCCTGGACCCGCGCGGGCTCCTCCTTCTGGCTCTGCGCAAGTACGGTGGCGCCGTGATCACGGGCGCAGCGCAGCGCCTCCTCCAGCCACGCGCCCAGCGGGTGATCGGCGGACTCGAAGGCGAGCAGCGCGAGCGCCTGCCCGGTCCCGGCGCCATTCATCAGCGCCTCGAGCGGATCGAGCACCCGCAGGTTGGCTGGATAGAGCCCGGCCTGCGCCACCGCGCGTACAAAACCGGCGCCGCTCAAGAAGTCGTTGAAGCCCAGGGTCGCGCTGGCGCGAAAGCGGGGCCGCTCGGCCAG
>DAOMZC010000195.1:0-8997 GCA_035437965.1 Pseudomonadota bacterium | reverse complement strand
CCGCAGTCAGTCCGCAGGGTTCCGTTTGGGTCGGGCCGCTGCGTTGACCTGCAGGTTGGCTCTTTAGTACTGTAGCTTGATGCTAGCTGCGGCGAGCCAGTTTCCTCATGACGGACCGCCGGATGCGGCGGCGGCCGGCCTCGATCGCGAGCACCTGGCGCGGGCGCTCAAGCTCTTTATCGCGCAGCAGGCGCGCGGGGACTTTCCCTGCGGCCAGCTCGCGGTGCGGCGGGGCGGCAAGCTGGGCGCCTCGATCGCGGTGGGCCTGGCGCGCGGCGCGCAGCCCGGCGAGGCGCCGCGCGGGGCCACGCCGCAGACCTTGTTCAACGTCCACTCTGCCAGCAAGCCCCTGGTGGCGCTGGCGGTGGCGGCGCTGGAAGAAGACGGGCGGCTCGAGGTCGCGCTGCCGGTGGCCCGCTACCTGCCGGAGTTCGCCGGGCGCGGCCGCGACGCGATCACGGTGCTCGACGTGCTGACCCACCGCGCCGGCGTGCCCATGCCCGAGCTCACCAGCCATCCCGAGCGCTGGCGCGATCCCGCCGCGGTGCGCGCGGCGCTGGCCGCGGCAGAGCCCCGCTACCCGCGCGGCACCCTGGCCTACCTGCCGGTGGAGTTCGGCTGGATCCTGGCCGAGGTGGTGGCGCGGCTCACCGGCCAGCGCTTCGATGACTTTCTGCGCGAGCGGCTGCTCCTGCCGGCGGGTCTGGGCGGGCTGGCGTTCACCGCCACCCCCGAGCAGCTGGCCGCTGCGGCGCGCTGCTGCTGGGTGGGCAAACAGTCTGTCTTTTTGCACGGGGTCGATCTGCGCGAGCAGTTCGAGAAGGTGTGGAACGACCCGGCGGTGCTGGCGGCGCCGGTGCCCGGGGCCAGCCTGCTCACCGATGCGGCGCACCTGGCGGCGCTGTACGAGCTGCTCGTGCGCGGTGGCGTGAGCGCCACGGGCCAGCGGCTGCTGCGGCAGGACACGGTGAACAGCTACACCCGGCGGGCATTCTTCGGCTTTGACCGCGCCAACCGGGTGCCGCTGGCGGTGGCGCGAGGCTTTCTGACCGGCACGCCGTGGCCCAGCATCTACGGCCTGTGGGGAAGCTCGGGCTGCTTCGGTCACGCCGGAGGCTTCTCGACCCTGGCCTTCGCCGACCGCGAGACGGGCCTCGCCGCCGCGGTGGTGACCAACGGCAATGCCGGCGCCGGCGACATGTTCCGCCGCTTCCGCCCGCTGGCCGAGGCGCTGCGGCGGGCCGCGTCGCGCTAGCCGGCGCCCGAGCTCATCGCGGCGTGGCGATCATCGCCTGGACCTCCGCGACCGCGCGCACGACCGCCTCCGGGGCCTCGAAGGGAATCATATGTCCGCTCTCGGCGATGACCTGGCGGCCGCGGGTCGACAGCCGCGCCAGCTGCGGCTGCAGCTCCTTGACCCAGAGCCGATTCCCTTCCTCTTTCACCTGGTCGGGCACCCCGCTGGGAGTGAAGTTTCCCGCGGTCAGCACGATCAGCGGCAGGCTGCCCAGATTCCCCCCGGCCCGCAGCGCGGTGCACGTCTCCATCACACCAGAGAGCTCTGCCACCGACGCCGGATACCAGGTAGGCCGGTTCATCAGGTAGATCGCCTCCGCCACGACCTCCTTGCCCAGGTTGAAATCCTGCTCCTTGGCCTTGCTGCCGAGCTGCCAGCGCAGGACGCCCGTCCAGATGAGCAGCCGCAGCACGGGCCGCAGCTGGCGCGCGTGCTTAAGCTCGGCGGCCGCCTCGACCTTCCAGTCCTTGCCCAGGGTGGCCATGAAGCGCTCATCCATGTACTCCGAAGAGGAGTCGACCATCACGGCGCCGGCGACCTCACTTGGATAGCGCGCGTAGTAGGAGCGGATGAGGTACCCGCCGTTTGAGTGCCCGACCAGGACGAACGGGCCCGGCTCCTGGGCGCGCTGCAGCAGCTCGTGGAGCTCCTCGGCCAGGAGCGCCGCCGGGCGCGGGGACTCGGTCGGCTCGGGCTCGCTGTACCCGAGCCCGGCGCGATCATAGGAGCAGACGCGCGAGCGCTTGGCCAGCTCCGGCTGCACCTTCACCCAGCCGAACGCCGGCATGCCGAAGCCGGTGTCAAGGACCACCGTTGGCTGGCCCTGGCCGGTGCAGTTCAGGTGAAGCTTGTGCCCGGCCACTTCATAAAGCTTGCCCGGCGGCTTGTAGCGCTGCCGATCGCGGGCATCGCACACAGCGTTCCAGGTCGCCGCGGACAACAGCAGCACGCCGGCCAGCGCCAGCAGCACCAGCAAGCCGAGAAGCACTGCGCGAACCGCGCGCCACAGAGACCAGCCTGAGGACTTCATACCCGCAAAGACGCAGCAGGCGCCTGGGGGTCGCAGAGATTTTTTTCTCCGCCTCCGGCTCAGCGAGCCGCGACGGCGACCGCGGGCTCGGCCGACCGGCCAAGCGGCTGATCGCTGTGCTCGTGCCGATCGATCGCTGCCAGCTTGGCCCGGGCGTAGGCGGCGTAGGTCCCGCGCTCGATCGCCGCGCGCGCCTCGGCCATCAGGGAGTGATAGTGGTGCAGGTTGTGCTTGGCGACCAGGCGCGGTCCCAGCGGCTCGCGGCACTTGAACAGGTGGTGGAGGTAGGCGCGGCTGAAGCTGGTGCAGGTGCTGCAGCCGCACGCCGGATCCAGGGAGTCGTCGGCGTTGGCGTTGGCCATGCGCAAAAGTCGCACCCGCCCGGTCGAGGTGAAGGCGGTGCTCTGCCAGGCGAAGTTGGTCGGCAGGATGCAGTCGAACATGTCGACGCCGGCGCCGATCGCCGCCAGCAGATCGGGCGGGGTGCCGACCCCCATGAGGTAGCGGGGGCGCTCCGCGGGCAGAAGGTCCGCCGCCAGCGCGGTCATGTCTTCGCGCTCGCCGCGGCCTTCGCCGACCGCCAGGCCGCCGATCGCGAAGCCGTCAAAGGGGTGGCTGGTGAGGAACGCGGCCGACTCGCGACGCAGCTCGGGGATGACGCCGCCCTGCACGATCGCGAACAGCGCCTGCGCCGGATTGGTCCGCGCCGCCAGGCTGCGCAGCGCCCACCTATGCGTGCGCTCCATGGCGGCGCGCGTCGCCGCGAAATCCGAGGTCGAGTCGATGCACTCGTCCAGCACCATCATGATGTCCGAGCCGATCGCGGTCTGCACCTCGATCGAGCGCTCGGGCGACAAGAGGTGCACCCGCTGATCGATATAGCTGCGGAAGCGCGCGCCCTGCTCGGTGATCGTCCGCTGCCCGGGCAGCGAGAAGATCTGAAAGCCGCCCGAGTCGGTAAGCACCGGCCCCGACCAGCCCATGAACTTGTGAATGCCGCCGACCCGGCGAAACAGCTCGGGCCCCGGGCGCAGCATCAGGTGATAGGTGTTGCCAAGGACTACCTGGACGCCGATCTCGGCCAGGTCGGGCGGGCCAAAGCCGGTGACGGTCGCGCGCGTGCCGACGGCCATGAACACCGGCGTCTCGACCCGCCCGTGCGGTGTGAGCAGCGTGCCCCGGCGCGCCCGGGAGCCGGGATCCCGGGCCAGTAGCGTGAAAGGGAGGGTCATCGGCGCGAAGTCTAGCCCAGAACGCCCACGAGGTGAAACCCAGACGCCGCGGTGTATACTTCCGGCATGAGCTTCCTTGGGAACATCCTGTGGCTAATCTTTGGGGGCTTCCTGGCCGGCTGCGGCTACATCCTCGGCGGACTCGTGCTGTGCCTTACCATCGTCGGCATTCCCTTCGGGGTGGCGGCGATCCGCATCGGCTTTGCCACCTTCGCTCCGTTTGGCAAGACGATTGTCGAGGGGCCGAACGCCAACAGCCCGCTGCGGGTCATCTTCAACCTGATCTGGATCCTGCTGTTCGGCTGGGAGATCGCCGTGGCCCACCTGACGGCGGCGATCGTCTGCGCCGTGAGCATCATCGGCATTCCCTTCGCGGTCCAGCACATCAAGCTGATTCCGCTGTCGCTGTTGCCGCTCGGGCGCGACCTGCGCTAGCGCTACGCTGCGAGCTCGCCGAGGGCGACGCTGGCGTCGGCGAGGCGGGCGGGATCGAGCGCCGCGCGGCTTGCGACCAGGCGCCGGGCGGCGGCGAAGTCCGCCGGCTTTCCGATCACATCGGCGGCGATGAGCCGGCCCTCTTTCAGATAAAAGGCGAGTATCTCCTTGCCGTCCGGTGACTGGCGGGTGACGCAGCGGTCGTGGCCGGTGGACAGGCCGACCATCTGCAGCCGGAAGCCGTACTGCTCGGACCAGAACCAGGGGACGGCCGTCGAGGCCTCCGGCTGGCCGGTCAGGGTGGCGGCGGCGACGCGCGCCTGCTCCATGGCGTTGGGGACCGACTCCAGGCGGACGCGGCCCCCGGTGTGAGGGCTCGGCTGGCTCGTGCAGTCGCCGATGGCGAGGATGGCGGGGTCGCTGGTCTGCGCGTACTCGTCGACGACGATTCCGTTGTCCACCGCGAGGCCGGCGGCGGCGGCGAGCTCGCTGTTGGGCACGATGCCGACGCCAAGCAGCACGAGGTCGACCGCGAGGCGCTCGGCTCCATCCGGCCCCGCCGTCACGACCGCGCGCACCTGACTCCCCTCGGGGTCGAGCTCCAGCTCGGCGACCGTGGTGCCCAGGCGGAAGCTCACCCCGTGCGCGCGATGGGTCTTTTCGATGAACGCCGCGACCTCGGCGCCCGTCACCCGTGCCAGCAGGCGCGGCAAGGCTTCGACCACCGTGACCTGCAGCCCCTGCTGCACGGCGACCGCCGCCACTTCCAGCCCGATGTAGCCGCCGCCGATGACGACCAGCCGGCGCCCGGGCTGCAGCTTCTCGCGCAGCGCCTCGGCATCGGCGATCGTGCGCAGGCAGAGCAGGTTTCCAAGGCGCGCGAGCTCGACCCCGGGAAAGCCGAGCCGCCGCGGCCGGCTGCCGGTGGCGAGGACCAGCTTGCCGTAGGCCAGCCGCTCGCCGCTGGCCAGCGTGAGCTCCTGGCTTGTACGATCGATGGACACGACGCGGGTCGCGGGCCGCAGCTCGATGCTATTCTGCTCGTAGATGGCCTGGGTCTTTAGATAAAGCTGGGACTGCGCGACCTTGCCGAGCAGAAATCCCTTGGACAGCGGCGGCCGCTGGTAGGGCAGGTGGGCCTCTTCGCCGACAAGGATGATGCGGCCGGCGTGGCCGCGCTTGCGCAGGGCGCTCGCCAGCTCGCTCCCGGCGTGGCCAGCTCCGACGATGACGATCGGCTGATTCATCTCTTTAGTCCTTACTCAGGGCCGTTACTAAGTGACTGCGGTGGCGGACTAAGATGCTTGAATCTCTGCAAGAGTCAATGTGAACGCTGCGGGCGGCGGTCCCAGGCGGTCCCAGGTGGCCTCGGGGAGCCCCGGCGCGCTGGCAGGCTTCAGTCCACGGTGACCAGTTCGAGCCGATCGCCCCGTCGCCAGAAGCCGCCTTGACCCGGCCGCTGGATAGCGCCTGGAAATCGCCCGGCGCCGGCGCGCAGTGTGCGGCCATGCAGCGCGGCGCTGTCTTCAGCTTGGTATAAAGGGCTGGTTGACCGCCGAGTCTCATGGGAGCATGCGCCCCATGTCCTCGACCTCACGGATCAGCCGCCGCGATCTGCGCCAGCTCATTCAGAAGCTGCTGTGGACGGGCAGCGCTCAGGAAGTCTTCGTGCGCCAGCATTTTCACGATGTCTTCCAGCTCTTTACTCCGGGCATGGATCGCACCCAGCAGATCAACCTGCTCTTTGCGCACTACGAACCAGACCAGATCCTGCAAGCGCTGCAGCAGCAGTACCCCGAGGAGGTCGGCCCGCTCTTGGCGGACCTCGCGCCGCCCGAGCCGGGGCCCGGCCCGACGTAGCTTACGCTCAACCGCGAGCGGCGCTGGCCGGCGTATACGTCCCGCCCCCACCCGCCGCGAGCAGCTTTTGCCAGCCCTCCTATCCGCTGAGCAGGCAACAATTGCCATGCGGGCAAAATCTGCCTGACCTTCCTTTCCCTGAAAGTGCGTCTGATTTGGCCCGAGGACCGGCGTCCCGAGGAGGACGCTGCACGTCGGCTCGGCTTGTCCCTCCCCCAAGGGAAGTGGCACGCCGGTTGCTCTGTCCTTTTGTCACGCGCCGAGGATGGGACATCTGAAAGTCCGCTCCCGACGCTGCGACAGCGAGCCGCCACCCTCGGGCCGGGCGGTGACTCGCCGACCGCGCCAGCGGGCACTCGGTCCGTGTTGGCAGCGGCCTCCATCCGGCCCAAGGGAAAGAGGAATCATCATGAAGACCGAACTAATCATCCGCGCTTGGAAAGATCAGCAGTTCCGTTCGCAGCTCGGCGCGCAGGCCCCCGCCCATCCGGCGGGCCGCTCGACCCCGGCGGAGCAGGTGCTCAAGGAGAGCGTGATGAGCACCTCGCCGCAGTCGTACTGCAGCATCGGCTCGCACTGCCAGTGTGGCTGAGCCGACGAGTCTTGGAAGTCCGCTAGACCACCACCAGCGTCCCGGCGGCAGGACCGCCGGGGCGCCGCGTTGCGCATCCAGGAGTCTCTCATGATCTGCCCGCTCGCTGGCGCTTCCTCTACGGTGATTCCGCCGATTCCGACCCCAGCTGCCTCTGGCTGGCAGGACCTCCTGCAGCGCTTCCTGCCGCTACCCGCGAGCGCGGCGCCGCCGCCCGGGACGCTGCCGTTTACGGCTGCCCTGTACGGGTTCGTCCGGCCCACCTGGACTGCGCTGCGCGCAAGCCTTGCCTCTCCCAAAGAATATGAGATCGACTGGAGCGCCATCGAGCGCGACTGCATGGCGCACCTGGGCGAGCAGCTTCATCGGCTCTGCCGGCGCACCCTGGTGCTCGAGCTGAACGTGGCGCGGCTGCGTGGGCTCTTGCGCGGCGACACGCCCGAGCAGCGCTTCCAGGACTACACCCGTCGGGTCCTCCAGGAGCCTGCCGCGTGGGCCGCGCTCGGCGATGAGTACACGGTGCTGGCGCAGCAGCTGGGCGCCGCCTGCGAGCGGTGGACGCGCGCTCTCTCTGAGCTCTTCGCGGCCCTGACGGCCGACTTTGCGCAGGTCGCCGGGCTGCTCCAGCCGTCCTTGCTGCGGCCACGCCTGGTCGGGCTCAAGGGCGGACTCTCGGATCCGCATCGCGGGGGGCGCGGCGTCTTCCACCTCACGTTCCAAGACGCGGTGAGACCGGCGGCGGCGCTGGCGCGCGTCGTTTACAAGCCTCGCTCGCTGGCCGTGGACGCGCACTTCCAGCAGCTGTTAGAGGAGTGCAACCACGCAGCCGCGCGCGGCACCCTGAGCCTGCGCGGCCTGCGCTACGCCGCGCCACCGCTGCTCGGCGACCAGTTCCCGCGCTTCCGGACGCTGCGCAGCGTCGACTGCGGCGACCACGGCTGGGTCGAGTTCATCACCGCCGAGCCGTGCGCCAGCGAGCCGGAGGTGGCGCGCTTCTACGCCCGCCAGGGCGGCTTCCTGGCCCTTCTGCACGTGCTGGACGGCGCCGATCTGCACCACGAGAATATCATCGCCCACGGCGAGCACCCGCTGCTGGTGGACCTCGAGATGCTGTTCCATCCGTGGACCGAGCAGAAGGACGTCGCGGCGGCCCGCGATCGCGCCGAGGCGCTGCTGCGCGAATCGGTGATGCGCACCATGCTGCTGCCGGGCCGCTCGTGGGGCGACCGCGAGCGGGCGGGGGTCAACCTGGGAGGGCTCGGCAACGGCGGCGAGCAGCCGGTGCCGCAGCCGGTGAGCGTCTGGGCCGACGCCGGGACCGATGAGATGCGCATGGCGACCGGCCCCGGCTCGCTGCCGCCCGGTGATAACCTGCCGCGCCTGGCGGGAAAAGTGGCGCCGGTGTCGCGGCACGCCGAGGCGCTGGTGGCCGGCTTCGAGGCCGTGCTGCGCCTGGTGATGGCCGAGCGCGAGCGCTGGCTGGCGGCCGACGGACCGCTGTGGGCGTTCGCCGGCGATGAGGTCCGCCGGCTGGTGCGGCCGACGGTGGTGTACGCCGAGATCCTGGACGTGCTCACCCATCCCGACCACCAGCGCGAGCGCGCGTGCCGGGAGCAGCTGCTCGCGATGCTGGCCGATGTGCCGGCGCGCCCCGCCTTGCCGCCGTGGGCCCTGGAGGTCGAGCGCGCCGACCTGGAGGATGGCGACGTCCCGCTGTTCCTCAGCCGCCCGGGGAGCACGCTCCTTGCGGACGTGCGCGGGGCGAGCGCGGCGGGGTATCTGCACGAGCCGGCGCTTGCCGCGGTCGTGCGGCGGGTCGCGGCGCTGGATGATACGGCCGTGGGTCAGCAGATTTTCTTCATCCGTGCCGCGCTCGCGGTGGCCGGGCTGCGCCTGGGGGTGGCGCCGCCGACCGGAGCGGGCCTGGGCCGACCGCTGGAGCCGAGCCTGCACGGACCACCGGCGCTGTCGCCGTCCGTGGGGGCTGCCAATATATCCGCTGGCGCAGACGCGGCTGAGGACTGGGCGCCGTGCTGGCTGGCGGAGCGGCTGAGCCGCGATGCGGTGCTTGGTGAAGCGGACGTCACCTGGATCGGCGCGATGGCGATCAGCGAGACGGCCTCCGAGCTCGCTCCGCTGCACCCGGATCTATATGACGGGACCGCGGGAGTGGCGCTGTTCCTCGGCTACCTCGGGCGGCTGCGCGGTGAGCCGCGCTACCTCGAGCTGGCGCAGCGGGCCGGCCGCGCGCTGCACGCCGGTCTGCTCGCGCACCAGCCCGGGGCCCCGCTGGGCGGCTTCGGCGGCCTCCCTTCCCAGCTTT
The DNA here is from genome assembly GCA_035437965.1 of Pseudomonadota bacterium. Lineage (GTDB taxonomy): Bacteria > Myxococcota_A > Polyangia > Palsa-1104 > JAEUJZ01 > CALFML01. The sequence continues at coordinate 228 of DAOMZC010000195.1, read as the reverse complement.
ACACCCTGGTTCACCTGCAGGCGATTCTCGGCGAGCGGCGCCTGCTCTCCACGCTGGACGACGCGCTGCGGATCATCGCCGCAGAGCTTGCGCACGACGACCGGCTCGATGTCATGTACGGCGCCGCCGGCGCGCTCTTGGTGCTCTTGACCGTGTACGAGATGACCGGGGTGGAAGCGGCGCTGGCCGTGGCCGTGGCCTGCGGTCGCCACCTGACCACCAAGGCGC
>DAOMZC010000194.1:0-9025 GCA_035437965.1 Pseudomonadota bacterium | reverse complement strand
AGGCGGACGGTGGGACGGCGTACCTGAGCTACGCCGTGGCGCCGGGGCGCGGGTGTCGCGCGTGGTGCTCTACCCGGACCGCGCCCAAGTCACCCGTGAGGCGACGGTCAGCTGCGGCGACCGCGTGCTGGTGCCGTTCGGCGGCCTGCCGCCGGCGGCCGACGCGGCGTCCCTGCGCGCCCAGAGCAGCAGCGGCCACGTCGACGGCCTGCGCAGCGAGGTGCGGGTGCGCAGCGAGGCGTACAACCAGAAGGTCGAGGAGCTCGACGACAAGATCCACCAGATCGAGCGCCAGCTCGCCGCCCTGCGCGATCAGCGGGTGCGCCAGGAGTCGACAAGCCGGGTCGCCAACCAGCTCGACGAGGTGACCGCGACCCTGGTCGGCCGCGAGATGCTCGACGCCCAGAACAGCAAGAGCTGGGCGGCGGCGCTCGAGTCCATGCAGCAGGCGCGGCTGCAGGGGGTGAGCGAGCAGGTCGAGCTTGCCGCCCGGCAGCGCGAGCTCGCGCAGAAGCTCGACGAGCTGCGCCGCCAGCGCCAGCAGACCCAGGACGCGGCGGCGCGTCGCGAGCTCATCGCCGAGGTGCTGGTGTCCTGCCCGGCCGGCAAGTCGGCGACCGTCGAGCTTTCGTACATGGTCGGCGGCGCGCGCTGGGCCCCGGCCTACGAGGCGCGGCTCGGCGACACCGACACCGAGGTCGCGCTGGCGAGCTACGCCACGGTGACCCAGGCGAGCGGCGAGGACTGGCGCGGCACCCAGATCACCCTGTCCACCGCCATCCCGCGGCAGAACGCGACCCCGCCGGAGCTGTCACCGCTGCGCGTGTACGCCGAGCCGCGCGAGCCGCCGCGCAAGGTACTGGTCAGCCGGCAGGAGCTGCAAGAGCACGCGACCACCCCGGGCAGCGGCGGCCTCCCGGTGACCGGCAAGGCGGGCGGTCGCGCGCAGGTGGTCGGCCAGGGTCTGTCGGCGCAGTTCGTCATTCAGGCCCCCGCCGACGTGCCCGGCGACGGGACGCCGGCGCGGCTGCTCATCGCCGAGAGCCGGCTGCGGGCGCAGCTCAAGTACCGCACCGTGCCCAAGCTCCTGCCCTACGTGTTCCGCGTCGCCGACCTGACCAACACCGCCGGCTTCCCGCTGCTCGCCGGGCCGGTCGACACCTTCCGCAAGGGCCAGTTCTTCGCCCGCTACGAGCTTAACCGCGTCGCCGCCGGCGAGCGGTTCCTGCTGAGCTTCGGGATCACCGACGGCCTCAAGGTAAAGCGCCTGGTCGTCGAGGAGATCGCGCGCGACCGTGGACTGCTCGGCTCGACCCGCCGCCACCGCTACAGCTACCGCTACGAGGTGCAGAACTTCCTCGGCCGGACCGAAGAGCTGGAGCTTGCCGAGCACATCCCGGTCTCCGAGCTCGACGAGGTCAAGGTGGCCCTCGATCCCAAGACGACCGCCGGCTACGACCTGGTGGCCGCCGACGGCATCCTGACCTGGAAGGTGCCGCTGCGGGTCGGCGAAAAAAAGGTCCTCGACCTTGCCTATTACATCGATGTCCCGGCAAGCTACGAGACCGGCGGCTAGGCGGCGGCCAGCGGGTCGGCCGCGGCTGCGGAGATTCGGGCCGCGGCGACGGCCAGCACGACACGTGACAGACGCGCTTCAACTACGTTAGCTTACGGAGCATGACAGTGATTACCTTGGACGACCTGCAGCGCGGCTTTTCCTATCTGGCCGCCAACCCTACTTACCTCTTGCGCAGCGCGGTCAACGCGGCGCGCCTGCGCCTTGGCGTCCCGCTCGACGGCGTAAAGTGGCTGCTCGGCAAGGCGGCGCGCGGCAAGCTCCCCCCGGACCTGCGGCTTGAGGCGGTGCCTCCCGGGCTGCGCATCTCGGCGACCGCCAACGTGATGGGCGCCGCGATGTTCGTCTCGGCGCTGCTCACCGTCGAGCAGGTCGTGCTCGGGGTGGACAGCCTGCGCGTCTCTCTGCGGGTGCGCGAGCTCACCATCAAGCCGCCGCCCGAGAGCCCGATGGCCTCGATGCTGATGATGATGGACCTGACCAAGCCCGGCGATCTTTTGGGCTTCATGCCGATGAAGCCGCCGATGATCATCTCGGCGCACGGCGACCTGTTCGTCCTCGACCTGCTCAAGCTGCCCAAGCTGGCCAGAAACCCGCTGGCCCGCCGCATCGTCGCCGCGATGTCCGAGGTGCTCTCGGTCAAGGAGCTCGCCACCGAAGGCGACCTGCTGGTCCTCGGCCTGGGCACGAGTCCCCTGGGCTTCATGGCCGCCATCGGCCACCTGCGCGAGTAAGCGCGTCTCTCTGGAATAGCTCGCCCTGTCTTTTGGGGACCGGGCGAGCGCTTGGTGCCCGGTCTCAGGGCCGGGCGAGCGCCTGGCGCCGCTCGTGGGCCTGGCGCGACAAGTCCAGGGCGCGGCGGTAGTGCTCGCCCGCCTCTTCGCTGTCGCCGCGGCCGAGCAGGAGGTCGCCCAGGTGGATGTAGCAGGCGGCCATCCCCGCGAGGTCGCCCTGCTGCTGCTTGCGCAAGAGGATGCGGCGGAAGCGCCGCTCCTTCTGCGCGCTGTCATCCGCCTCGGTACGCAGGCGGGCGTTGGAGTCGGCGGCGGGCCGCACCGCCAGCTCAAGCTGGGGCTCGACTACGAAGGACAGACCTTGGGACATGCGCCTTTGGGTATCACCCGCTGGCGCACTTCTGCAAATTTTTGCCCCGAATCAGCTGACTCGGCGCCGGGGACGGCCGGCTACCAGCCGCACTTCTGACCTTTAGTCTGCTCGGTCAGCCACGCGGTGAGCGGCTGGTAGTACTCGAGCAGCGCCGCCCCGTCCATCTGCTTGGTCCCGGCGATCGCCTCCAGCGCCTCCTGCCAGGGCTTGCTCGCGCCCAGCGCCAAGAGCGCCTTCAGCTTGTCGCCGGCGGCCTTATTCCCATAGATCGAGCACTTGTGCAGCGGCCCCGTGTGCCCCGCGGCCTGGCACAGCGCCCGGTGGAACTGGAACTGGAGGATCCGGGCCAGGAAGTAGCGCGCGTAGGGGACGTTGGCCGGCACGTGGTACTTGGCCCCCGGATCGAACTCCGCCTCGGTGCGCGTCACCGGCGGCACGATGCCCTGGTACTTCTGCCGCAGCTCCCACCACGCCTTGTTGTACTCGCTCGGCTTGACCTTGCCGGAGAACACGTCCCACCGCCACTGGTCGATGACCTTGCCGAACGGCAGGAACGCCACCCGATCGAGCGCGTCGTGCAGCAGGAACACCACGTCATCAAGCGGCGAGTCGACCACCGTGTCGATGAGCCCGACCTTCTTCAGATAGCTCGGGGTGATCGACAGCGCGATGGTGTCGCCGATGCCCTCGTGGAAGCCGTCGTTGGCCCCTTGCTGGAACAGCGTCGGCAGGTCGCGGTAGTACCAGTAGTAGTAGTCGTGCCCGAGCTCGTGGTGGACGGTCTGGAAGTTCTCCTGATCGATCTCGATGCACATCTTGATCCGCAGGTCGCCCTTGAACGTCACGTCCCAGGCGCTGGCGTGGCAGACCACCTCGCGGTCGCGCGGCCGGGTGAACATCGACCGCTGCCAGAACGTATCGGGCAGCGGGTCAAGCCCGAGCGAGGTGAAGAACCGCTCCCCATAGCGTACGAGCTCGGTGGGCGTGGTCTTCTTGGCGACCAGCCGCGCCTTGACGTCCAGGCCCTTGCCCTTGCCGGCGGGGGCGACGAGGTCGAAGACGTTGCCCCAGTCCTGCGACCACACGTTGCCCAGCACGTGCGCCGGGATCGGCCCGGTCTCGGGCACCTTGGCGCCGTACTTGGCGTGCAGCTTCATCCGGGTGTAGCAGTGCAGCGCCTCGTAAAGCGGCGAGACCTGCTTCCACAGCCGCTCGACCTCCTCGCCAAACGCCTCGGCCGGCATGTCGTACTTGGACCGCCACAGCACGCCCACGTCGGCAAACCCCGCCTCCTTGGCGCCCTTGTTGGCCAGCGTCACGTAGCGCGAGTAGGGACCGCGCAGGCCCTTTGCCTGCTCGTGCCAGCCCTGCCAGGTGTCCAAAAGCTCGTCATAGCTGCGGCTGGTGGCGAAGATCTTGGTCACGTCGTCGATGGTCAGGCACTTGCCGGCGAGCTTGGGCGGGCAGTACTTGGCCTTGCCGAAGGCGGTCTCCATGGTCGCCGCCAGCGTCGCGAGCTCGGTCCGCTCGGCGGAAGTGGGCGGGGCCGGCAGATCGGCGGCGAGGCGCAAGAGGTCGAACTTGCGGCGCAGCTCGGGCGAGAGCTTGACCGCGTCGAAGCGCGCCGCCTCCTTGGTCTTTTTGGCGAGGAACTCCATCACCTGCTCTTGCGCCTGGGCGTTGAGCGACTCGGTGTCGTGGGTGATGTCGGTGTTCTGGGTGAACTGCACCCGCTGGCCGTAGCTCCACAGGGCGCGCAGCTGGGTCTCGGTCTCGGTCATGAACGCCTGGGCGTCCTTCTCGCTCGGTCCGCTCGGGGCGGGCGGCTCCTTGGGCACCGTGACCAGGGGGCGCTCCTCGCGCAGCGGGGCGATCGGCTCGCACGGGGTGCAGCTCTGGCAGACAAGGACGCCGGCAGAGAGGGTGCCCAGCAGGGCTGCCGAGGAAATCGTCCGAACCGAACGGGCCGAAGGGAAACGAAGGGAACGGCGGGAACTGAGCGAACTTCTTGGGAACATCACTCCTCCAAAGAGGCCCGCGCTATAGCACAATCAATTCCGCGCAGCCAAGCGCCCCCGGCCGCCGGCCACCCGGAATCAGCAATCGGCAATCCGACAGGAGGACCGTCATGAGCAGCTCGACCCCGAAACTTGTGCGCCTTGTCCCTGTGCAGAGAGCGCTGCTGGATCAGCCATCATTTTTGCGCGCGTTCACCGTAGCGGCCCGGCGCGCGGGCCTTGGCCTGGACCTCGTCCTTGGCCTCGTCCTTCTGGGCGCGGCGGGCTGCGGCGCGGTCGGCAAGGGCCCCGATGTCAACACCCCGCCCGACCTCGGCCGCCCCGCCGATATGACCTCGATTTCCCTGTGCTCGGCCAAGAACTGCGCCGGCTGCTGCCAGGGCGATGTCTGCCAGCCCGGGATCACCGCGGCGGCCTGCGGGGGCGCCGGCGCCATCTGCTCGCAGTGCAGCGCCGCCCAGAAGTGCAGCCCCGACCTCCGGTGCGTCTTTGATCAGAACGCCGTCTGGCTGGTCGCCGCGGTGCGGGCCCAGATCTCGCTGACCAACCCCGACGGCTTTCAGTGGCGCACCGACGGCTCGATGCCGCAGCCGCTGGTCCAGTTCGACGCCAACAACCGCACGAGCTCGGTCGCCATCGTCGTCTCGGGCAGCCCCCCCGTGTGGACCGCGACCTGGAACCAGGGCTTCCTCTACACCGCCCAAGACCTCACCACGATCGGCTTCGACCTGCAAGCCTTCGACCAGCCGAGCGGCATGCCGCTCAAGCCGATGAGCGACCGCCACCACATCACCCTGAACCAGCAGGACTTCATCACCAAGAACCTGACCTACCAGGGCTGGGAGGGGGTAAAGAGCTTGACGATTACCCTGCAGCGGCAGTAGAGCCACCAGGGCTCCTTGCGAGGTGGCCTTGTCTCGGGACGTCACCTCGCAATCAGCTCTAGCCTTGGAGCCAAATCGAGGCAGGGCCAAAGAAGCTTATGCGGTGAGGCGATGATATCGACTACCACTAGCAATCAAGTTGCGCAGAGGGCAAGAGTATGGATGAGAGGCATCCCCTTAGTTTGTACCCTAGCATCTGCTTGCCTGTCAGCCCCGCAGATCCTTGATGAACGAACCGAGCCGTATTCGCTTACCGGTCAAACGTCCGATCAGCCTCAAACGCCTATTAGATTAGAAGATTTTGATCCGCCCGGAATTTTTACGATATATCTCCCTAGAAGCGGAGGATGGCAGCCTGTCTCTTACCGGGATTGTAACCAAGAACAAATTCAGTGTTTTAGGGACTGTTGGAATGTGGATCCTCCCTGGCCGAGAGAGAGGGCGGTAGGGGCATTATTCCTATTGTTCGGAAAGATGTCTGAAGGAGTACATGCTTTGTATGGACGAGCAAGCAACCAGACACACCTTCACCAGTCTTGCTGTCGCTCGTGCCTGGTTATATAGAAATAGAGATCTCGTCGTAGGAGCAGTCATAGTGATTGGGTTTAGTGTCTTTGTAGTGGCAACGGATGGCGCTGCTTTAGTTCTGTCCCCGAAGCTCGTTGAATATGCTCCGCAGTTGAATTACCGCTAGCGGACACGGTAAAGGTGAAAAGTGCATCAGGGGTCTGAAGATTTAGGTAAAAGATTGGCGACACTGAAAAAGGTCGCTAGCAATTATGATAGCGGCTCGGAGGAACATGAAACCATCAAGATGGCTGCTGAGGCTTTACTGTTCATAGATGCGCGAGGATATTACACTGAATTTGAACATGGTATTAAGGACGCAGCGCAACCATTGACGGAGGAACAAATTGCTTACTTGACGAGCATAGGGTGCGCTCCGTATTGAGAGGCGCTTGCGACCTCCTCGCCCCCAGTCGCCAGGCGGCTTGCCCAAGCGGCCATCTTCTGGCAAGGTCCGACATGGTTGTCGTCGATGCCTGGGCCGGGCGCCTGGTTCAAGAGATAGTGGGTGCGAGTAGGCCAAGTAGGTAACCTCAGGGAAGGAGAGTCCATGTCTGCAGAAGCAAGAGCGACCGAGGAGCGGTGCGGGGGACGCGAGGTGGTGATCGTCGGTGCCGCGCGTACGCCCATCGGGAGCTTCGGTGGTGAGCTGGCCGCGGTGAGCGCCCCGGAGCTCGGGGCGGTGGCGATCAAAGAAGCGCTCTTGCGGGCCGGCGTCGCGGCGGCGGACGTGGGCGAGGTGACGATGGGCTGCGTGCTCCAGGCGGGCCTCGGGCAGGCCCCGGCGCGCCAGGCGGCGATCAAGGCGGGGGTGGGGGCGCAGGTGCCGTGTCAGACGCTGAACAAGGTCTGCGGCTCTGGGCTCAAGGCGGTGGTGGTGGCGGCGCAGGCGATCGCGCTCGGCGATGTCGAGATCGCGGTCGCCGGCGGCATGGAGTCGATGAGCAACGTGCCCTACTACCTGCCGGGCGCCCGCACCGGCTATCGCCTCGGTCACCAGCAGGCCATCGACGGGATGATCCACGACGGCCTGTGGGACGTGTACAACAACTTCCACATGGGCTCGGCCGCCGAGCTGTGCGCCCGCGAGCGCAAGATCGACCGCGCCGCCCAGGACGCCTACGCCAGCGAGTCGTTCCGCCGCGCCCAGGCCGCCCAGGCGGCGGGCCACTTCGACGCCGAGATCGTAAAAGTCCCGGTGCCGCAGAAAAAGGGCGCCCCCAAGCTCGTCGACAAGGACGAGGGGCCGGGCCGCGGTGACATCAGCAAGCTCCCGAGCCTGCGCCCGGCGTTCGAGAAAGACGGCACCGTCACCGCCGGCAACGCCAGCACCCTCAACGACGGCGCGGCGGCGGTGGTGCTGATGTCGGCGGCCGAGGCGGCGCGGCGCGGCCTGACCCCGCTTGGCCGCATCCGCGCCTACGCCCAGCACGCCCAGGCCCCCGAGTGGTTCACCACCGCGCCGGCCTACGCCATCGAGAAGGCCCTGCAGCGCGCCGGTCTGAAGAAGAGCGACATCGACCAGTACGAGATCAACGAGGCGTTCGCGGTGGTCGCCCTGGCCAACAACCAGCTCCTCGAGCTGTCCGGCGAGCGGGTCAACGGGTCGGGCGGCGCGGTGGCCCTGGGGCACCCGATCGGGGCCTCGGGGTGCCGGCTGCTGGTGACGCTGCTTTACTCGCTGCAGCGGCAGAACCACAAGCGCGGCATCGCTTCTTTGTGCATCGGCGGCGGCGAAGGCATCGCCCTCATCGTGGAGCGCTAGCCGATGAGCACGACGACTGAGAATTCGGTCCGGCGCCTCGGCATCATCGGGGCGGGGCAGATGGGCGGCGGCATCGCCCAGGTGGCGGCGCAGCGCGGCCTGCACGTCGAGCTGTGCGACATCACCCTGGAGGTGGCGCACAAGGGCAAGGCCAAGCTCGCGGCGGCCCTGGGCAAGCTGGTCGAGAAGAACAAGCTGACCGCCGAGGCGCGCGACGAGGCGCTGCAGCGCATCACGCCCCACGGCGACTACGCGGCGCTCGCCGGCTGCGACTTCGCGATCGAGGCGGCGACCGAGAACCAGGAGCTCAAGAAGAAGATCTTCGCCGAGATGGACCGCCACCTCGCCCCGGGGGCGATCCTGGCGACCAACACGTCGTCGATCTCGATCACCCTCCTGGCGGCGGTGACGCGGCGGCCCGAGCAGGTCATCGGCATGCACTTCATGAACCCGGTGCCGCTCATGCAGCTGTGCGAGGTCATCCGCGGCCTGGCCACCAGCGAGGCGACCTACCAGGCGACGATGGCGCTCGGGCAGGCGCTCGGCAAGGAGCTGGTGACGGCGCGCGACGTGCCGGGGTTCATCGTCAACCGGCTGCTCATCCCGTTCCTCAACGAGGCGTGCTTCGCGCTCGCCGAGGGGCTGGGTACCATCGAGGACATCGACAAGGCGATAAAGCTCGGCCTCAACCACCCGATGGGGCCGTTCACCCTGGCCGACCTCATTGGCCTTGACACCTGCCTGGCCATCGCCGAGGTCCTGCACCGCGAGCTCGGCGAGGACAAGTACCGCCCGGCCCCGCTCCTGCGCAATTACGTCGCCGCCGGCTGGCTCGGCCGCAAGGTCGGGCGCGGCTTCTACAAGTACTAGCCTCGACGATCCCCGGCTGGCCGCTAATCGCCTTTACTCGCCTTGAATGACCAGGTGGACCTGATGAACCCGACCTTCCAGACCCTGCTTTATGAAATCGACGGGCCGCTGCTGACGCTGACCGTGAACCGGCCCAAGGTCTTAAACGCCTTGAACGAGCAGGTCCTCGACGAGCTTTACGAGGCGCTGCAGCACGCCGGCGAGCAGCCCGAGCTGCGCGCGATCATCCTCACCGGGG
>DAOMZC010000193.1:0-9029 GCA_035437965.1 Pseudomonadota bacterium | reverse complement strand
AGCATCGCGCCCTCGAGTGTCCGGTCCGCCGCGCCCTCGGGCAGCGTCCTGCACGGCGGCCTGCATCACTCCAGCGTGCCGGCGCCCGAAGGCTACAACGTCGATGGCGCCGCCGCCGTCGAGCCGCCGGTCGAGTCGACCATCCCGATGCACGTGATCTCGGTGCGCAGCGATGTCCAGGTCCAGGACGATCCGCTGCTCGCCCGCGCCCGCGTGGCGCCGTCGGGTCAGCGCGGGCGCGTCGACTTCAGCAGCGAGGTGGCGCCGGCCGGGATCAGCCAGGGCGGCAGCGCTTCCCCGGTGCCGGCGGTCTCGACCTCTTCGTCGCGCCCGACGTCCATGAGCCGCCCCCCGGCGAGCGGGCGCAGCGACGGGCTGCGCGATGTGTTCATGAGCCAGCTGTTGCCGCCGGGCTCGATGCGCACGCAGCTATTGGATGTCGAGCGGCTCCTGCACGCCGGCCAGTTCACCCCGTGCGTGCGGCGCGCCGCCGGCATCTTCTACGCCCTCACCGCCGCCGACGCCACCCGCGAGCCCGACGAGGGACCGGCCTGGCGGGGTCTGGTCCTGGGCCTGCCCGTCGATCGCTACCTGCGCTTCCGCCAGGCGGTCCAGGACGCCGAGAGCGGCAAGAGCACCGCCGAGGACGGCCTGTTCGCGCTGTTCTTCCTGCTCGACGCCATCCTGCGCAAAGAAGCCGGCCTGGCGCGCGCCACCTGAGCCCCGCTCCCAGCACTGTGTGAACCGGAGCGGCTCCGGCCTCCGGCGACTCCGCCGCGCGGATGCCGCTTTCGCGTCGGACCGCCACCGCGGCGCCGCCGGTCCCTGACTGCGAGCTGCGGCGACGACCAGGTCCGGGTCGTGGCGGCGCCGGCTACAGGCGCGCCAGCCGCACGTCGAGCCAGGCGGCGAGCGCCAGCACCACCCCGCGGGCGATGAAGCGCGCCTCGGGCGGCACCGCGAGCAGCGACATGCCGTTGAGCAGCGCCGCCATGATCAGGCCCCCGAGGAGCACCCCGAAGGCGGTCCCGCGACCGCCGCGCAGGCTGGCGCCGCCGATCACGCAGGCGGCGACCGCGTCGAGCTCCATCAGCTCGCCGACGGTGGTGGTCGAGGCCCCGGCATAGGCGGTCTGGAGGAACCCGGTCACCGCGACCAGCGCCCCCATCAGGGTGAACGCCGCGACCACCGTCTGGCCGACCGGAATTCCCGCCAGGAACGCCGCCTCCTCGTTGCCGCCGATGGCGTACAGCGAGCGCCCGAGCCGCGTGTGCTGGGTCAGCACGTGCACCAAGAGCGCCACGCTCGCCAGGATCAGCGCCGGCAGCGGCAGGCCGCGGAACTGCGAGCAGATAAGAACGAGGAGCGCGATCGCCTGCGCCGTGACCAGCCAGCGCAGAAAGTGCAGCTCGGCGTCGGCCGCCGCGCCGCCGCGCTCGCCGAGCCGCAGCTTGCGCCAGCGCGCCACCGCGAGCGCCGCGATGACCAGCCCCGCCAGCAGGTAGCTCGGCAGCGGCGGCAGGTAATAGGTCGTCAGGATCGAGAAGAGGTTCTTCTGACCGCCCGCCACCACCGGTACCGTGGTGTTGCGGATGACCAGCCAGAACAGCCCCTTGCAGGTGAGCAGCCCCCCGAGCGTGATGATGAACGCCGGGATGCCCTGCGAGACGATGAGCGCCCCCATCGCCCGCCACAGGACGAGCGCCAGCAGCAGCCCGGCGACCAGGGCGAGCGGCGCTGGCACGTGCAGGCGCATGATGAGCACGCTGGCCACCCCGCCGACAAGGCCGACGCCGCTGCCCGCCGACAGGTCGATGTGCCCCGGCAGGATCACCAGCAGCATGCCCAGGGCGAGCACGCTGGTGATCGAGAACTCGATGATCAGCATGCTGAGGTTGCGCGCCGACAGGTACTGCGGCGCCGCGACGGCGAAGAACGTCCCGATGAGCAGGAGCACGGCGACTAGCGACAGGTCACGCCACTGCAAGGACTCGTTCATCGGGGCTCCTCGGGCTGCCCGCTCGCCGGGGCGGGGGGACGGGGGGACTCGCTGCTGGGGGAGGGCAGGGCGGCGTGCAGGAGCGCCTCGGGGGTGGCGGCGTCGCGGGGGAAGTCGCCGCGCAGCCGGCCGCCGCCGAGCACCAGCACGCGATCGCTGAGGCCCAGGAGCTCGGGCAGCTCCGAGGACACCAGCAGCACCGCCAGGCCGGCCGCCGCCAGTTCGTTTATAAGCTCGTAGATCTCAAGCTTCGCGCCGACATCGATGCCGCGCGTCGGCTCGTCGAGGAGCACCACCTTGGGGGCGGTGAGCAGGGCCCGTCCGAGCACAACCTTCTGCTGGTTGCCGCCCGACAGCCGGCGCACCGGCACGCCGAGCGTCGGCGCCTTGATGCGCAGGCGGGCGGCGATCTCGCGGTTGCGTCGGGTCTCGCGCTCGGCATCGACGAAGCCGGCGCGGAGCAGCGCGCCCAGCGAGGCGAGCGACAGGTTGAACTCGATCGAGGCGTCCATGACCAGCCCCTGGCGGCGTCGCTCCTCGCCGACCAGGACCAGGCCGCGGCGCAGCGACTCTGCCGGTGAGCCCGGCGCCGGCAGCGGCTCTCCAGCGAGCTCGACCTCCCCGTGCAGCCGCGCCCCCCAGGCCCCGAACAGGTGTAGCAGGAGCTCGCTGCGCCCCGCGCCCATGAGGCCGTAGACACCGACGACCTCGCCGGGCCGGACCGCGAAGCTGAGCTCGCGCAGGCGCGGCGGAGCGCCCGCCCGGGGGGCGATGGTCAGCCCGCGCACCTGCAGCAGCGGCGCCGCCGACGGCCGGGCCGTGTCCGACATCGCGCTCGGCGGCGGGCTTGCTGGTCGGCGCGGGTATAGCTCGGCGAGCTCGCGCCCCACCATGTGGCGGATCACCTCGGCCGGGGTCGTGGCGGCGCGGGCGGCGCAGAAGACGCTGCGGCCGTCGCGCAGCACCGTCACCCGGTCGGCCAGCGCGAACACCTCGTCGAGCTTGTGCGAGATATAAAGGATGGCCACCCCCTGGGCGCGCAGGGTCGCGAGCAGACCGAGCAGGATGGCGGTCTCGCGCTCGCTGAGGGCCGCGGTGGGCTCGTCGAGAATAAGCACCTGCGCAGTCGGCCGGCCGGCCGCCGGCAGCGCGCGCTCGCCCGCCCGCCGGGCTGTCTGATCCAGCGCCTTGGCGATCTCCAGGAGCTGCTTCTCCCCGACGCCGAGCGTGCTCACCAGGCGCTGCGGCGCGAGCTTCAGGCCGACCCGGGCGACCACCAGCCGTGCCTCGGCATGCAGGCGCTCCGCGTCGATGAACAGGCCCAGCGGTCCGCCGCGCGGCTCGCGGCCGAGGAACAGGTTCTCGGCGACCGACATCGACTCGACCAGCACGAGCTCCTGATAGATGACGGCGATGCCGGCGCGCGCCGCGTCGCGCAGGCTGCCAAAGTTGGCCGGCGCGCCGTGCGCCTCGTACTCGCCGCTGAAGCTGCCCGCCGGGTGCAGCCCGGAGAGCAGCTTGATCAGGGTCGACTTGCCGGCGCCGTTCTCGCCGCACAGCGCGTGCACCTCGCCGGGGTAGAGCTCGAAGTCGACGCCGGCGAGGGCGACGATCCCGGAGAAGCGCTTGCTGACCCCGCGCAGCCGCAGCACCGGCGGCGGTCGGCCCGGCGCCGGCTTGGTCCCAAGGGTCGCCGCGGCCCCGTCCATGGCTAGCGCCCGGAGAGCGCTTCCAGCGAGTGGAAGCCGTCCTTGACCACGGTCGCAAGCAGGTTCGCCTTATCGACGGCGACGACATCGATGAAGATCGCCGGCACCAGGACCTTGCCGTTGGCGATCTCGGCGCGCGCCACCACCGGCTTGCCGGTCGCCATGGCCACCGCAATCTCGGCGGCGCGGGAGGCCAGCTTGGCCAGCGGCTTGTACACGGTCATCGTCTGGGTGCCAGCGAGGATGCGCTGGCAGGCGGCGAGCTCGGCGTCCTGGCCGGTGAGCACGATCTTGCCCGACAGTCCCTCCTCGCTTAGCGCCTGCGCCGCGCCGCCGGCGGTACCATCGTTGGGCGCGAGGATTCCCACCAAACCGCCCGCCGCCGCCGGCGACTGCCCCGGCGGCGCTGCCTGGCCGCGCGACAGCGCCGCGTTGACGATGCGCTTGGCGTTCTCGGGCTTCCACTCGTCGACCCAGTCCTCGTGGGTGACCACGATGTCGCCGCGCGCCAGAAGCGGCGCCAGCACCTGATCCTGGCCCTGCTTGACCAGGTGCGAGTTGTGATCCGTCTTGGCCCCGTGCAGGCGCACGATCTGCCCGTGGCCGGGCGTCGGCAGGTGATCGACCAGGTACTGCGCCTGCGCCGCGCCGACCTTGATCGCGTCGAAGGTGATGTAAAAGTCGAGGTCGCAGTCGGGGATCAGGCGATCGTAGGCGATCACCGGGATCCCCGCCGCGTGCGCCAGCCCGACCGCCTTGGCCATCGCCGCCCCGTTGTGCGGCACGATGACCAGCACCGCGACCTGGCTGGTGATCAGCGACTCGACATCACTTACCTGCTGGATGTCGTTGCTGTTGGCCGACAGGTCGATGACGCTGGCCCCGAGCTCCTTGCTGCGGGCGATGAAGACGGCGCGATCGCGCTGCCAGCGCTCCTCCTTCAATGTGTCGAACGACAGCCCGATGACCAGCGGTCGCCGTCTGCGGTCGCCGTGCTCGCCGGCCGGTCCGTCCGCCTCGCCGTGGCGACGGCTGAGGACGAGCCCGATAAGGACGCTGAAGATCAGCGAAGCGCACACAAGGAGCACGCGCAGCCGGGCCCCGCTGGGCTGCGCGGTCGTCTCGTCGCTCGGTTCCACCGCGGTCGGTTTTTGCACCACGGCCGGACTCTATGGTGATAAGGCCCGCCCAAGCAAGGGCGCTCCGCCCGACACCGACGCGCGGTCGGCCACCGCCGCGGCCCGGCAGGGGCCCGGGCGCGCCAGCAGATCATGAGGTCATGGGCCAGCGCGTCAATCGGCGTCCCGAGGGGGGTGAAAAAATAGGCTGTTATCGTCGGTGAAGCAGCTTAGAGGAGGGGATTTGGCGCGCTGTGTTAAGATCCCCCTGGCCCTATGCAACCTGTAGAGATCATCCTGCGTTATATCGTCGCTGCGGCCAGTGTCGCGGTGGCTCTGTCCGCCCTGCGCCTGCACGGCGTGTCCGGGGCGCTGCCGGCGCTGCTCACCGCGGTGCTGGTGCTGCCGCCGCTTGACGCGCTGCTGACGCGGCTGTTTCCCGAGTCGGCGGGCCAGCAGCCGTCCGGCCAGGGCGTCTTGCGCACCACCTTCGCCCTCCTGCTCACCACCCTGCGCGTCGTCGTGTGCTTCGCCGGCTTCCTCGGCAGCCTCTATATAATAGAGCACCGCACCGGCGGCGCCGCCCTGCGCCTGGAGCACGCTCCGGCCGTCGAGTACCGGCCGCAGGTCACCCTGGAAGGGACTGCCCTGGGCACCGCCCGGCGCGGTCAGCCGCCGCTGCGCCTGCAGCTCAATGGCCAGGCGGTGCCGGTGCACGGCGGGCGCTTCATGACCCGCCAGCCGCTGCACCTGGGGCTCAACACGTTCCGCATGGTGCTCGATGGGGTCGACGGGGCCAAGGACAAGCCGGCGACCCTGGAGCAGACAGTGGTCGTCCGCCGGGTGAGCGAGGACGAGTACGACGCCGAGACCTTCGGCCGCAGCGACTGCACGCTCAGCGAGCCCAAGGTCCGGCGCAGCGGGGCGTGGGGCTCGGGCGTCGCGGCCAGCGAGTTCTCCGGCCGCGCCGAGCTGTCCGCCGCCCGCCTGCGCGGTCGCTGCGTGCAGGAGCTGACCGCCTCGCACCTGCCGCTCAGCGAGCAGGCCGCGACGGTGGAGCTGCGGGCGAGCGTGGCCCGCGGCCGGGTCAAGGTGCTCGTGCGTCACCCCGACGGGACTTTCGAGCGGCTCACCGTCACCCCGGCGCAGCCGCTGACCTACAGCGGGAAGGTGCAGCTCGCCCCGATGGCGACCACCGCCACCGTCCCCGGCAACTCCGAAGAAGGCACGCTGCCGACGACCAGTGTCGAGGAGTTCTGGGTCGCCTACGTCTCGCTGGAGTCGCTCGAGTCGCTGGAGGAGGGCGGCGCCGCCGGTCCCGTCGCTGCCGACGCCGACGCCGCGCACGAGCTGACCTTCGAAGCCAGCTACTCCCTCAAGTAGCCCGTCCGCCTCGCTGCCGCGATGAGAGCTTGCACCGCCCGGAGCGGGGCGCGAAGCTAGACTGACGCGACCTGCGAGTCGCTCCTAAGCCTAGTTTCGGACGCTCTACTGTCGTTGGAGGATGCACATGCGGAAGTTTATTTCCCGATGGGCCAAGCTCGCGCTCCTATGCGGAGCCGGTCTTGTGCCGAGCCTGTACGCGCTGCGGCCCGCCCCCGCTTCGGTCCTGACGAAGCTGAGCCTGGGCGAGATGGCGGGCCGGGCGGATCGGGCGCTCGTCGGGACGGTGGAGGAGGTGCGCTCGCGCTTTCTCGGGGACGGCGGCTACATCGTGACCGAGGTGCGCATCCGCTGCACGCGCGAGCTCCTGGGCGTGCCCCAAGGGACGGTCTTCACCGTGACCCACCTTGGCGGCGAGGTCGGCGAGATCGGCCAGAAAGTGTTCGGCGAAGCGAGCTACCAGGTCGGCCAGGAGGTGCTGCTGCTCGCCGAGGAGCGCGTCGGCGCCTTCTTCGCGGTGGGTATGGCCCAGGGCGCGCTGCACATCGAGCGCGAGCCGCACAGCGGAGAGCGGCGCGTGCGCGTCGAGCTGGCCGGGGCCGAGCTGCAGGGCCCGAGCCCGGCGAACGCGGCGAGCGCAGAGCCGACGGCCAACGGGGCCAGCCTTGATGCGGTGCTCGCCCAGCTGCAGCCACTGCTCGCGGCCAAGGCGGCGCAGCGGGCGCGGCCTGTGAGTCCGTCCACCGTGCCGGCTCCTACTAAAGGAGGGAAGTAAGATGCAGACTTCCAACCGCCGCCCGCCGCGCGCTGGCCGGACCAGAGTCGGACTCTGGCTGCTCTGCGGCCTGCTCGCCGGGCCCTCGGTGGCGCAGGGCTACGTCCGCTCGCGCGCCTCCTCGTGCAAGCCGGTGTACTGGTCGCAGACCTGCCTCTACATCCAGGCCGACAGCAACTACGTAAAGGACCTGCCCGGCCCCGAGGTCGAGCAGGCGATCCAGAACGCGATCAACGCCTGGCAGACGCGCATAAGCTCGGCGAGCTTCCTCCAGCTCAAGTACCTGCCGGCGCAGGGAGTCAAGGAGACGACGTACAAGGACGGCCTGCAGCTTGTGAAGTTCCGCGAAGGTCAGTGGTGCCGCCCCGCCATGGATGGCGCGCAGCAGGTCTGCTACGACAAGTCGGCGACCGCCATCACCACGGTCTCGTACATCAACAAGGCCGGCGATCCCAACGACGGCCAGATCGTCGACGCCGACATCGAGCTCAACGCGGTGAACAACATCTTCTTCAACGCCGACAAGGGCAAGGCGCCGGCCAGCGATCCGCGCAATCCCGCCGACTTGTGGAACACCCTCACCCACGAGATGGGGCACATGCAGGGCCTTGACCATACCTGCCGCGGCCCGGCGGAGCCGACCAGCAACTGCACGGTCGATAACGCCGGTGCGATGCGCCCGCTGTGCAGCGATGTGGCGCGGCTGCGGCTGACCAATCCGGCGTACATGACGATCTATAACACCGCGATGTACGCGGTCGCCGATCCGTCCGAGACTCGCAAGCGCGTGCCGCAGAGTGATGACACCCTGGGGATCACCGAGACCTATCCCGCCAGCAGCGACCCCAAGTCCTGCCTGCAGCCCGGCACCGCCGCCAAGGGTGGCTGCGCCGTCGCGGACGCGCCCGGCCCGGGACCGACGCGCGGCCTGTACGTCGTGGGTCTCGGGCTCGCGCTCGGGCTCGCGCTGTCGCGGCGGCGCCGTTCCTCCCAGCCGCTGACCTAGGTCGCTGGCTGCGGCCTGAACTTCCTTACATCCTCAGCAAGCCAAGTACGCTTTCCCTGCGCCTACATACGTCTTAGGAGCGCCACGGTCTCGATGTGCGGGGTTCCGGGGTGCATGTCGTACGGAGTCACCTGTGTGAGGCTGTAGCCGGAAGCGGTCAGGGTGGCGAGGTCGCGGGCCAGGCTCTGCGGGTTGCAGCTGACGTAGGCGATGGCGCGCGGGGCGCAGGCGAGCACCGCGGAGAGGACTCCCTTGGTGCAGCCGCGGCGCGGCGGGTTCACAAGGACCAGCGTCGCTGCGTGCAGAGCGCCGGCGCCCGGCAGCCCGGGCAGGTGCTCTTCCACAGTGCCGCAGAGGAAGCGCGCCTCCTGCTCGGTCAGACCGGCGGCGCGGGCGCTGTGCTCGGCATCCGCCACGGCGCTGGCGCTGGTCTCGATGCCGATGAGCCGCGCGCCGCGACGCCAGAGGGTCCGGCCCAGGCCGCCAACGCCGCAATATAAATCGAGGATCAGCTCTCCGGGGGCGACCGCGAGCGCCGCCGCGACGTCGGCGTAGAGGCGGCTCGTCACGGCGCGGTTCACCTGCAGGAAGGACCGCGCCGAGACGCGGAGACGGAGGTCGGAGGACTCGCCCAGATCTTCGTAAAGGAAGTCAGGACCCAGCAGCGCCTCATCGGCTTCGCCGAGCTCCGCATCGGCGGCCGCCGGGCCCGCGGGGTCGGCGGAAGCGAGCAGCGAGTTGCCGGGGTGGGGGTTGTGGTGCAGGACCACGCTGACAAGCTGCGGGTGAGCGGTGCGGAGCGCTGCGACCACTTCCAAGAGCGCGGCGCGCGGCGGCGGGTCGGCCACGACCAGGCTGAGCTGAACGGCAGCGCTGCGCACCTCGCGCAAAAGGACGTAGCGCAGCGCGCCGCGGCCGGTCTCCTCATCGTAGACCGAGAGGCCGCGCGCGCCCCACTGCTCGCTCAGGGTGCGGGCGACCGCGCGCAGCGCTGGCGTATTCACCTTGCAGCCCGCCAGGTCGATCACCCGGTGCGAGC
>DAOMZC010000192.1:0-9034 GCA_035437965.1 Pseudomonadota bacterium | reverse complement strand
CGGGCTTAAAGCTGTACCAGTAATTTACATCAGGGGCTGTGTACAAAGTATTAGTAACCACTGGTATAGCGCTATTACAGCTTTGTCCGGGCCCACAATTAAATGAAGTTGCCTGTTGCGATGCATAACTAGCACCACTTGCTACTAAAGTACCATTAAGCGTAACTGTGTAACTACCGTTACCATAAGCACAACAAATACCATCACCAAAACTATCGAACATTGTAAACGTAACACACGAAGTATTAGGTATACAAACTGTAGTAATGTTTGCTACACCACCGGTAATTGTATTGTCGGATGCAATTATATTATTTCCGGCATCTTTCAATGTCCATGAAATTTCGGCCGGATAATTATCCGGATTCACTGTAATAACTACCGTACTTTGTCCGGGGCATTGTGCATTGATGTTACTTGCTGTTAATGCAAGAAGAAGAGTTAAAAGGGGTAAGATTTTTTTCATGACAGTAGAATGTATACCAAATATATAAATAAAAGTTTATATTTGTGCAAGTTTTGGTTTGGCGCTTTTAACCATAAAGTGCCGATTAAAAGGGAATCATGTGTAATTCATGAACAGTACCCGCTGCTGTAATCCTGTAACAAACTTAGCACACCATGCCACTGTATTTATACGGGAAGGCGCTAAGTTAAGGAAAGTCAGAAGACCTGCCACAACGCTAAATTAAGTTTTAGAACATACTTGCAGCTTTCGGGAAGAAAGGCCAAAAGATTTTGAATGTTGTTTTTCAACTTTTAAAGGGCTGCTTGTTATTTTATGAAAAAAGTAAACAAAATACTTTGTATTTGTTTTGTTCTGACGGGTCGGCGATCTGATCGAAGAGGTGAGCGAGGGCAGCGGCGTCGAGGAGCTGGCCCCGGTCGAGACCGTGCTGCCCGCCGGCGCCGGCGAGCCCCCGGGCACGCTGGTCCCGGTGCGCCTGACCAGCCACGTCAGCGAGGTCGGCGTGCTCGAGCTGTGGTGCGTGTCGCGCGATGGCAAGCGGCGCTGGAAGCTTGAGTACAACATCCGCGAGCGAGCGCTCGATGGCGCAGGCGCCTCGGCAGCGGGGGCGGGCGAGCCGGCGAGCGTCGACTACAGCGATGACGACGAGCTGGAGATCGAGATCGTAGGCCAGGAGTAGCAAGTGGCGGCCCGCTACCTGGTCGGCATCGATCTCGGCACCACCAACTCGGCGCTCGCCTACCTCGACACCGCCGAGCTGCCGCGGCGGCTGCGCGACTTCCCGATCCCGCAGCTCATCGGGCCGGGGGACGTGGCGGCGCGGCCGACCCTGCCTTCGCTGCACCACCACCTCGGCGAGCACGAGCTGCCGCGCCAGGCGAGCCGCCTGCCGTGGACCCCCAAGGAAGCCGAGCCGCCCGACTATGTGGTCGGTGAGCTGGCGCGCCTCCAGTCGCAGCTCGTGCCCGGTCGCAGCATCATGTCGGCCAAGAGCTGGCTGTGCCACCCGCGCGTCGACCGCCTGCAGGACATCCTGCCCTGGGGAGGCAGCCCCGAGGTGCCGCGGCTGTCGTCGGTCGAGGTCTCGGCCCGCTACCTGCGGCACATGCTCGCCGGCTTCTGTCACAGCCTGCAGGTGAAGCTGGCCGACATCGAGGTGGTGCTTACCGTGCCGGCCTCGTTCGACGAGGTAGCGCGCGAGCTGACGGTCGAGGCGGCGCGGCGCGCTGGCCTGGCGATGGCGCAGCTGACCCTTCTGGAGGAGCCGCAGGCGGCTTTTTACCACTGGCTGTCCGACCACGCGCGGCTCGCCGAAGAGGTGGACGCCGGCGACCTCATCTTCGTCTGCGACATCGGCGGCGGCACCACCGACTTCACCCTCATCGAGGTCCACAAGTCGCCCGGGGGCGCCGGCGCGGCCGGCAAGCGGATCCACTTCGCGCGCACGGCGGTCGGCGAGCACCTCCTGCTCGGCGGCGACAACATGGATCTGGCGCTGGCGCGGCGGGTCGAGCAGCAGCTCGGCGGGGGCGGCCGGCTGCCGGCCCATACGTTCGCGGGCCTTCTGCAGTCGTGCCGGGTGGCTAAAGAGAAGCTCCTCGGCAGCGAGCCGCCCGAGCGCTGGAGCATCCACGTCGCCGGGCGCGGCAGCAAGCTGATCGGCGGCGGCCTGCACGCCGAGCTGGCGCGGCCCGAGGTCGAGTCGATCCTCCTGGATGGTTTCTTTCCCCAGGTGACGCCCGACGCCGAGCCGCAGCGGAGCCGCTCCGGCCTGCAGGAGTTCGGGCTGCCCTACGCTGCCGATCCGGCGGTGACCCGCTACATCGCGGCGTTCCTGCGCCAGCATAAGGCGCGGCCGCAGGTGGTGCTGTTCAACGGCGGCGTGCTGTGCGCCCCCGCGATCCGCGAGCGAATCGTGACCGCTCTTGCCAGCCTGACCGGTCAGCGGCCGCGGCTCCTGACCAACGAGGCGCCGGATCTGGCGGTGGCCCGCGGCGCCGCCTATTACGCGCTGTCGCGTCGCGGCGAGGGCATGCGCATCTCCGGCGGCGCGGCGCGCGCCTACTACGTCGAGGTCGAGCGCCCGGCGCTGCCGCCCGATCCGGCCGACCCCGCGCGCCGGGTCGCCGCCGACCAGCAGACAAGCTACGTCTGCCTGACCCCGCGCGGTCTGGAAGAAGGGGCCGAGGTCGATCTGGCCGGGCGGCCGCTGCAGCTGCTCACCAATCGGCCGGTGCGCTTTCGTCTGTTCAGCTCGGCCCAGCGCGAGGGTGACAAGCCCGGCGCGGTCCTGCAGCTGCCGGCCGGAGATCTCTCCGAGCTGCCGCCGCTGTACACAGTTTTGCGCCACCCGCGCAGCTCGCAGGCGCGGCCCATCGCGGTGACGCTGGCCGCCCGCCTGACCGAAATCGGAACCCTGGAGCTGTGGGCGGTCGCCTGCGAGCCGGAGCCGGGTGAGGCGGCGCGGCCCGAGTCGGAAGGCCCGGCCGCCCCGCTGCGCTGGCGACTGCAGTTCGACCTGCGCAGCACCGAGGGGACGGTTGACTCCAGCGTCAGCGCCCCGCCGCTGCCGACGACCGCCGAGTCCGCGGCGGCCGAGCCCGTGGCGGCGACCTCGGCCGAGCAGGCGGGGCTCTTGACCGCGGCGGCCGAGCAGCTGGCGCAGGTCTTTGAAGGGAGCGTCGCGCCGGCCGGGCTGGCGCGGGCGCTCCAGGGGGTGCTGGGGCCGCGGGACGGCTGGTCGACAGCGACCCTGCGAGCGCTGTGGGAGGAGCTCAAGAAGTACCGCGACAAGCGCGGTCGCAGCGCCGCCCACGAGGCACGCTGGCTGAACCTCGGCGGCTTCTGCCTGCGTCCGGGGTTTGGCTACGCGCTGGACGACTGGCGGGTCAAAGAGGCCTGGCGGGTCTTCAACGTTGGCCTCTCGCACGAGCGCGAGGACACCTGCAAGCTGGAGTGGTGGATCTTCTGGCGACGCATCGCCGGGGGACTGTCGCGCACCCAGCAGGACGAGCTGTGGAAGCGCGTCGCCCCGCTGCTCCTGCCCAGCCAGCGGCGGGTCGACAAGAAGCCGCCGAGCCCGCAGGAGGCGGCCGAGATCTGGCGCGCCATCGCCGCCTGCGAGCGCCTGGACGGCCGCAAAAAAATCGAGCTCGGCGACACGCTGCTACAGCTGCTGGAGAAAAAGCGCACCGAGTACGGGCTGTGGGCGCTGGCCCGCCTTGGCGCGCGCATGCCGCTGTACGGCTCGATCGACAGCGTGATCGCGCCGACGACTGCCGACAAGTGGATCACCCGGCTGATGGCCCTGCCGGCGCCCGCCGCCGAGGCGACCGACGAGCGCTACCAGCTCGGCCACTGCGCCGCCGAGCTTGGCCGCTTCACCGGGGATCGCGTGCGCGACCTGCACGAGCCCAAGCGCCAGCGGCTGGCCGCCTGGCTCACCGAGCTGGTCGCGGGCGAAGACGGCGCCCACCTGGCGCGGATGGTCACGGAGGTCGTAGCGCGCCAGGAGCGCGAGGAGCGCTTCGCCTTTGGCGACACGCTCCCGGCGGGTCTACGGCTGCTGGGTAGTGAGGTTCAGTAGCGGGATCGACAGCTCATGCGGGCGGCTGGGGCCTGGGGCCGGCTTAGTGCAGGTAGGACTCGTTGCGCAGGACGACGCGATCCGCCAGCGAGTCATTAAACCCGTTCACCTTGAAGAAGTGCGAGGCGTTGGGGTCGGCGCAGCTCGCGTCATTGCTCGCCAGGCGGCTCGGACAGGTCGCGGTCACGTAGGCGAGGTCGGTCGCATACGCGGTGTCCACCGTGGGATCGGCCTTGCTCCAGCGGGTATGGCGCAGGCAGTGCGCGCCGTCGTAGCGCCAGTCCGCCTCCAGGCTGTTGCCGGCGACCCCGTCGCGGGTCTGGATGTTCAGGTTGTCATACACGTCGATGGCCGTTCCGTTGCGCGTGTGGTACTTGCCATCGCCGCAGTAGTCGGCGCGGACCAGGCGCGTGCACGCCTGGTGAAAGAACGCCAGGTCCTGGGTCTTGCAGCTGGCCCCATTGCACTCCTGCTGATTCGCCCAGCGCTTGTACCCCCACACCACACACTTGCCGATTGCCGCGTTCACGCAGCTGAAGGTGAACTTGTCCGGATCGGTCAAGTTGGCGCCATTTACCAGGTTCCAGGTGTCGGAGAACGCGACCGCCGGAATGAGGGTGCCCGCCGGCGCGTAGGTGCCCGTGGGGTCGATGCCGCAAGCCGATTCCCAGGTAGCGGTGGTCGAATTCCAGTTGGAGAGGAAGTAGAGGTTCGTACCGAGGGACGCGCTGTAGCTCACCGAGTCGATGCGGAACTTGGTCGTGTCGCCGTTTTCCAGATCCGCATCAATGATGGTCTGGCTCAGCTGGCTGGAGCTGAACGAGATGGACAGATCCGCGTCGGCCACCGCGGTGATGAGGCCATCGATGATGCTGGCGATGTGCAGGCCGATGCCGTTCTGTTTCAGGCCGTTCTGTTTCAGGCCGTTCTGTTTCAGGCCGTTCTGTTTCAGTCCATTGAGCTCGACGCCGTTGTCGAGCAGGCTGCTCTGCTGGGTGTCGGCAAACTCAAAGTCAGAGTAATCCGATGGTGAGCATCCAGCGTACATAGACAGAGACAGAACCAGACTCCCAAACCCAATCTTGCTAAGCATTGCGTGCCTCCCGTGACATTTGACCTAAGCAGAAAACATGCCACCTGTGACGGTTGAAACAATGCTCGGCCAGGTCC
This sequence comes from Pseudomonadota bacterium, assembly GCA_035437965.1. Taxonomy (GTDB): domain Bacteria; phylum Myxococcota_A; class Polyangia; order Palsa-1104; family JAEUJZ01; genus CALFML01. The sequence goes on along the minus strand of DAOMZC010000192.1, from coordinate 3,809 downwards.
GCGGAATTGCTGGGAAAATCGCTCCGGCTCCTGCCTACATGGTGACCGCTAGCACAGAAAGCCGGCTCTGCCCATCGGCTGTGTACGGTGACAGGATAGGGTCTGGGCAGAGCGGGGGTAGGAGGCCCTAGTAGTGGCGACAAGAGGCCCCAGTGATGATGGTCACAAAGAGGCGGGAGGCGCGGCGCAGACGCGGAGTCCGTAGTAGTCAAGGCGGACGGAGGGATCCTGGGGATTGCGGTTGTTGCTATATACAGAGAGCTCATCGAAGGCGAAGCTCGCACCGCGAACTACATACTCGTCCGGACTCACCGACGAGACGGTCCACTCGAAGTTGTTGCCGGCCATGTCATCGATGCCAAAGGGGCTCCGCCCGCCCGGGTGCGCGCCGACCTCGTCGGGGCCGTAGCAAGCCGCGTTCTTCTGATAGGTCTGGTCGAAGTTAGCGTCGTCCGGCGCCAACTTCAGGCCGCTCGGCAGGTTGCGATCGTCGGCTCCCTTGGCCGCGCGCTCCCACTCATGCTCGCTGCAGATGTGCGCGCCGCGGACCCGCCCGCTGCGGTCCAGCCAGTCGACGTAGGCCCGCGCGTCTTCAAGCGAGATTCCGCCGACCGGGAAGCGGTACCAGTCCTGGACGGCGCGGCTCTTGCGCGCCGGGTAACGTAGCGGCTCACCGGTGGTGGCAGAGAACTTGTCGGTCTTGGGCTGAATCAGGAGCTGCCAGCGCTGGGGGCCGAGCTCGGTGAGCTCAAGGACGCCGGACAGGCCGGTGCTGCCGGCCTTGGGCGTCCGCTTCTGCCGCTCCTCGGCGGGCAGCGACTGGAGGTACTCGATCCACTCGCCGAAGGTCGTCTCGGTCCGCGCCACCAGATACGCCGGCGTCTCGACCTGGTGCAGCGGCACGGTCTGCAGAAACAGCTGCCGCACCGACTCTTCGCTGTTATTGCCAAATAGGAAGCGTCCCGCCGGGATATACACAAAGCCCTTGGGGAGCTCCGCCTCTGCCGGCAGCGGCGTACTGATCTTGAGCGACTCCTCGCGAGAGATCACAAACGGATAGCGGACGACCGTTCGGCCCGGCGCCGTGAAGGTGAGCAGGTAGGAGCCCGGCGCCACCGGCACACGCGAAAGGGGAGTCACGCCGAGCTCGCGGGGGCTGGCCAGGGAGCGCCGCTTGTCGTCGGTGTCGACATACTGCTCGAGCCGCACCTGCGCGCCCGGCGGACTGGTCTGGATCTCGAGGTGACCCGGGGCGCTCCACTTCTTCTGGCGCGTGCCATCGGTGTCGTACAGCGCCATGCGCTGCAGCAGGTCGTCGAGCTGGCGGACCTGGTCGTCGCGCTGGGCCACCACGGCGCGCTCGTACAGCCCATCGGTGAGCAGCGAGCGCACGTCGGCGCGGCTGCTATCCAGGATGAGCGCCGCTTCCAGGGTGCGCCCGGCGCGCGCGTAGACGCGGTCCGCATCGGCGGCCAGGGTCAGCGCCTGCTTCCACACATCCTCGCCCTTGTCGCGCTCCTTGGCGTCGAACAGGGCGAACGCCTGCTGCCGCAGCTGCTCGACGTGCGCGTTCTTGCCTTGCGCCTCGCTGATGGCGGTCCGCGCCCGGCCCATCAGGGCCGCAACCCGGCGGCCGACATCGCGGTGGGCGGCGATGCGCACGCCGCCGTAAAGGACACCCAGCAGCAGCGGGATGGCGACCAGCGCGGCGCGGCGCACCTGGCGTGAGCGCCGCACCGCCGCCCGCGCCGCGCTGAGGAAGTCGGCCTCCCGCGGGCCGATGTCGTGCTGGTTGAGGATGACGGTCTCGGCGAGCTGGCGGCTGCCCCACAGCGCGTCGCGGGCGCGCCCCAGGCGGTTCCACTCGTAGGCGGCGGTCTCCAGGCGCTGCTTGACGGCCCGGCTCTCGGCGTGCTCGTCGAGCCAGCGGCCCAGGGTGTCCCAGCCGCGGATGGGCGCCTCGTGCGCGACCTCGTAGGCGGCGCCCTCGGCGGTGTCGCGGGCGACCAGGAGCCGTCCGCGCACCAGGGCGTCCAGCGCCGGGCGGGCGGACGGGTCCGAGCGGGTGAGCTCCTCGTCGGTGCGCCGGGCGCGCGTGCGCTCCAGGGTGACCAGCGACATGAGGATGCGGCGGGCCGAGAGGCGCTGCTCCGGCGGCAGCGCGCCCACCACGTGGTCGCCATGGCGGGCCAGCGCCCCGGCGACGCCGCCGATCGAGTCCAGGGCGGCGGTGGTGATGACGCCGCCGCCGCGCACCTCCCACAGCTCGGCCAGGGCGAACTGCAGCAGCGGCAGCCCACCGTCGGTGCGCGCCGTGGACTGGACCAGCGAGTCGACCAGCGCGTCGGACTCGAACGACACGCCCTTGATCAGCGCCGGCCCGACGACGGCCTCGCGCAGCTTGTCCGGGCCCATCGGCCGCAGCAGATAAAGGGCGCGCGTCACCTCGTCGCCCAGCCCCGGCAGGGTGGCCAGGCGGGAGAGGAAATCAGAGCGCGCGGTGCACAAAAGGCGCACCTCCCCGCCGTGCAGGGCGATCGAGCTCAGCGCCTCGCTGACCTGCGCCGACTGCGTCGGATCGCCGATGGTGACGAGCTCCTCCATCTGGTCGAGGAACAGCATGATCCCGCGGCCTGCGCCGAGCTGCTTGCGCAGCGTCCGCGCGAACGACATCGGCGATTTCTCGATCGCCGTCTGCAAGACCGACTCCTCGCACGACAGCGCCGCGGCGACCGCCGAGCACAGCGAGACCAGGGGCTTGCGGCCGGGGACGAGCACGGCGGTGGTATAGCTGCAGCTGCCGCCGAGCGCCCCGTCGGTCACCAGCGGCAGGACGCCGGCGCGGCACAGCGAGGACTTCCCGACGCCCGAGTCGGCGGCGACGAGCAGAAATGACTCGGTGCGCAGGCGATCGATGAGGGTGCCGATCTCCGACTTGCGGCCGAAGAAGAGGGCGCGGTGCTGGGCCTCGAAGGCGAGCAGGCCGCGATAGGGGTTGCCCTCGGGAATCTCGTCCCGGTGAGCGCCCGGGACGAGCTGCTCCAGGGCGTCGCGGAGCTCCTCGGCTGACGAGTAGCGCTGCGCCGGCTCGCGGCCCAGGCAGCGGTCGACGATCGCCGCAAACCGCGGATCGATCATCGGCGTCACCGACGCCAGCGGCGGCGCATTCTGAGTCGAGACGATGCGCTGCAGGTCGACCAGGGAGGTGTTGACGTGCGGCGGGGCGCCGGTGCAAAGCTCATAAAGGAGCGCGCCCATCGAGTAGATGTCGGAGCGCCGCGTGGCCGGCTCGCCGGAGAGGACCTCCGGGGCCATGTACACCGGAGTGCCCTTGATGGTGCTGGTGTACTCGGGCAGCGACTCACCGTCGCCCTGGGACGAATGGGCCGACACCTCCGGCGGCAGCTCGGCGGACGCGGGCGAGGCCGACACCGCGGTCGCCGACGGCGCGAGCACCGGCGGGATGCTCTTGCGCAGGGCCGCCAGCTGCTGGCTCGACGGCTCGCTGGCGAGGAGCTGGCGGTAGCTGACCCGGACCTGGGACCCGCGGCTGGCCGGCTGCCCGGCGGAATCCGCCCCGGCCGGTTCCATGGGCTTGGGGGTTTCGGCCGTGTACAGCGGGTTGGTCCCGCCCGGCGGTACGTTGGCCCCGCCGATGTCGATCGTCGCGGCGGTCGAGTCGGCAGAGCTTGGCGGCGGCGCCTCCTCCGCGTCCAGCTCGAGCGGGCTGCCGCCTTCGACAAACTTCGCCAGCCCAAAGTCGAGGAGCTTGACCCCCCCATCGTTGGGAATGATTACGTTGCCGGGTT
>DAOMZC010000191.1:0-9044 GCA_035437965.1 Pseudomonadota bacterium | reverse complement strand
GGGCTCCGCGGGGCGCTCCGCCGCTGCGTGCTCGGGGTGCTCGCGGTGCTGCTGGTCGCCGGCCGCGCCGCCGAGGCCCAGGCGCCGCTGACCCCGCTGAGCGACGAGGAGGCGCAGGTCTTCCAGGCGCTGCCGGAGGAGAAGCCCTACAACGTGCGCATCCACTTCCTGCGCTCGAACGAGCGCCGGCACGACGTACTGTTCTCGGCGCTGCGGCACCTCGGCGGCGGCTACATCGGGGTCGGCGCCGACCAGAACTACACCCTGGCCGCGGTGGCCAAGGCGGAGCTCGTGTGGCTCATCGACATCGACGGTGATGTCGTGCAGTGGCACCGGATCTACGCGGCGCTCATCCCGCAGGCCGAGACGCCGGCCGACCTCATCGCGCTACTCGCCGCGGGCAAGGAGGCGCAGGTGAAGGCGGCGCTGGCGGCGCGCTGGCCCGAGGACGAGGCTAAACGCCTGTGGCCGACGTTCCTGCGCTACCGGGGCATGCTCGGCAGCCACCTGCGCGGCGAGCGCGAGGTGCGCCAGAGCGGCCGCCCGGTGACCTGGGTCTCCGACCCCGAGCTGTACAAGCACGTGCGCGCCCTCATGCAGACGCGCCGCGTGTTTGCCCGGGTGGGCGACCTGCACGGCGAGACGATGCTCATCGCCATCGGCGCCGCCGCCCGCCGCACCGGCCACCTTTTGCGCACGCTCTATCTGTCCAATGTCGAGCAGTGGACTGGGAGGGTATATCGGTGGCGATGGCTCCCCACCGATCCCCCGGCCGCGGCCCGCCCGCCCGGACTCCATCTACACGGAGTTAGCCGGACTTATGAGGTCTGCGTGGACCACGCAAGGACCCCGCGCCAAGGAGAGGCAGCAGCCCATGGGTGACATCGTCCGCAAGCAGAAAAACGGCAAGTTCCTCGGCTGGTATGTCCGCTACATCGACAGTGATGGCCGCCGCAAGCAGCGGGCGAGCCACCAGCCGACCAAGGCGCTGGCGCGGCGCTTCCTCGTCGAGATCGAGGCGCGGGTGGCCCGCGGTCAGTGCGGTCTGGCGGAGGCCGCGCCGCCGCCGCGCGAGCTGTCGGTGGCCGAGCTGTGCGAGCTTTATGTAACGGGCTACTCGCGGCCGCGCATCAAGAACCTGTCGCAGTACCGGACGGAGCAGCGGTCGGCGCTGCGCCGCATCCTGCCGCAGCTCGGCGCGCGGCTGTGCAGCGCGGTCGCGGCCGGCGACATCCGCCGCCTGCGCGACAGCCTGGCCGCAAGCTACAAGCCCAACACGGTGATGTCGACGCTGCGCCCGCTGTCCACCGCGTACTCGTGGGCGCGGCGGGAAGGACTCATCAGCTGCCCCAATCCCTGCCTGGGGGTCGAGCGCCCGCCGCGCGAGAGCCTGCTCGAGTTCCTCAACCGCGACGACCTCCGCCGCCTGCTCGCCGCCGCAGAGGAGCGCGCCCGGACCGGCCAGCGGCTGGATGACTGGCTGCTCCTGTGCGCGATCGCGACCACCGTGCGCACCGGGCTGCGCAAGGGTGAGCTCTTCGGCCTGCGCTGGCAGGACCTGGATCTTACGACCCGGCGCCTCGATGTCGCGCGCTCCTACCTTACGACTCCCAAGTCCGGGCACGCGCGCCACCTGCGGATTCCTACGCAGCTCTGTCCGCTGCTGAAGAAGTGGCGCGAGCTGTGCCCGGCGACCGCCGAAGGGCTGGTGTTTCCCGTCGCCGGACGCGGCGGCCCGCGCCTTGGCCGCAAGGTCGACATGCTCGGTCTGCCGGAGCTCCTGTCAGAGCTCGGGCTCTGCGCGCTGCGGCGGCCCTGGCACGCGCTGCGCCATACCTTTGCTTCCCACTTCGTCATGTCGGGAGGGAACATCCTGACTCTGCAGAAGATCCTCGGTCACGCCGACATCAAGATGACGCTGCTGTACGCCCACCTGGCGCCGGACTTCCTGGCCGAAGAGATGGACCGGCTGGCGATTTAAAGGGGGCTTGCGCGAAGGCCGGCTGCGGGCGCTGCCCCAAATCAGCAGATCAGCAAATCAGCAGAAGCGGCGCCGGGACGGGGCGGTAGCGGCGCGGTCGAGGTAGGCGGCGATGTCCTTTTGCCGGAAGTAGCGGCGGCGCTCGCCCTTCATGCGGATCGCCAGCTGCGCGACCTGGGGGTGGCGCTCCATCCAGCTTTGCAGGCGGCGGGCCACCTCGTTGCGCAGCGCCTGCTCGCGCTGCCGCCACTGCTTGTGCTCGGGCGTGCCGGCGGGCGGCTCGGGTCCGGTCTCGCGGCGCGGGAAGATGCCAAGAAGGCGCGCGGTCTGCCAGGTGTCAAGGGGCGCCTCGGGGGACTCCGGCGCCGCGGGCGAGCGCTCGGCCAAAAGCCGCGCCGCAAGCAGCGCCACGAGCTCCCCGACCGTCAGATCGATCACTCTGGTGTCGTCCGAGATGACCTTTTTTAGAGCCATGCGCGGCCATTATACAAATCAAATCAGCCTCTTGGAAAGACCCATCCCGGCGCCGCGGCCGGCGGCTAGGGTTTTTACGGTCCCAGGGAGTTGTCTACGTCGTAGATATTGCTATTATGCTTCGGTAGGTGTGTTCGACTGACGTTGCCCTACAGTCTGGGTTAGCTTGACGGCGCCTCCGGCTGGCAGCGCTTGGATGAGCTAACGACACCAGGAGAATTTGTGAAAAAAACGGTTTCTTCAGCGCGGCTCAAAGGACCGCCTCCCCTCCCCGCGCTGCCCAAAGCGCCAACCGGCGTGACCGGTCTTGATGAGATTACCGGCGGCGGTCTGCCGGCCGCCCGCCCGACGCTCGTATGCGGCACGGCGGGCTGCGGCAAGACGCTGTTTTCGCTGGAGTTCCTCGTCCGCGGCGCCCTTGAGTATGGCGAGCCGGGCGTGTTCGTCGCCTTCGAAGAGACCGCCGAGGATCTGCAGGCCAACGCCGCATCGCTTGGCTTTGATCTGCAGAGTCTCATCGACCAGAAGCTCCTCATCGTCGACTACATCCACCTCGATCCGACCGAATTCGAGGAGGCCGGCGACTACGACCTGGAGGGACTGTTCATCCGCCTTGAGGCGGCGGTGGCCCGCATCGGGGCCAAGCGGATCGTCCTTGATACCTTGGAGGTCCTGTTCGCCAGCCTGACCGCGGAAGCGACCATCCGCGCCGAGCTGCGGCGGCTGTTCGGCTTCCTCAAGAGCCGCAAGCTCACGGCGCTGATTACCGCCGAGCGCGGCTCGGGCAGCCTGACCCGGCACGGCCTTGAGGAGTATGTCTCGGACTGCGTGATCCTGCTCGATCACCGGATCGTCGATCAGATCTCGACCCGGCGCCTGCGAGTGGTGAAGTACCGCGGCACCCGCCACGGCACCAACGAGTATCCGTTCCTCATCGGCGACACCGGGTTCTCGGTGCTGCCCATCACCTCGATGGCGCTGAACCACCAGACCTCGACCGAGCGCATCGCCACCGGTGTCGCGCGGCTCGATGCGATGCTCGGGCACGGCGGATATTATCGCGGCAGCAGCGTCCTTATCTCGGGGACCGCGGGCAGCGGCAAGAGCAGCCTGGCGGCGCTGTTCGCCGATGCCTGCTGCCAGCGCGGCGAGCGCTGCATCTACTTTGCGTTCGAGGAGTCGCCGGCGCAGATCGTGCGCAACATGCGCTCGATCGGGCTCAATCTGCAAAAGTGGATCGACAAGGATCTGCTGCGCATCATCGCCAGCCGGCCGACCATGTATGGGCTCGAGATGCATCTGGCGATCATCCACAAGCAGATCGCCGACTACAAGCCCACGGCGGTCATCGTCGATCCGATCACCAACCTCTCGGAAGTCGGGAGCCTGGTCGAGACCAAGGCGGCGCTGACCCGGCTGCTCGACTTCCTCAAGGCGGAGCTCATCACCAGCGTGTTCCTGAGCCTCACCGCCGGCGAGGCGGCCGAGGCGTCGACCGACGTGGGAACTTCGTCGCTCATGGATACGTGGATCCTTTTGCGGAACCTGGAGTCGAGCGGCGAGCGTAACCGCGGCCTGTACATCCTGAAATCGCGCGGGATGGAGCACAGCCATCAGATTCGTGAGTTTCGGATTACCGGTCACGGGGTCGAGCTGCTCGACGCCTACCTGGGAAGTGAGGGAGTGCTGATGGGCTCGGCCCGCCTCGCCCAGGAAGCCAAGGAGCGCGCCCAGACCCTGGCGCAAAAGTACGAGATCGAGCGTCAGCAGGCGGCCCTTGTCCAGAAACGCAAGGCCATGGAGAACCAGATCGAGCTCCTGCGCGCTGAGTACGAAGCCGAGGCGGCGCGCGCCACCAAGCTCATCGCCGAAGCGGAGCAGGGCCAGAAGACAGAACAGAGCATGCGCCAACAGATGGCTCGGCTGCGGGACAATGCGGGGGCTACGCCCACGATCCCGCCGCCGGCAAGCCCGAATAAGAAGAAGGGGCGGGCATAATGAAGACCCCGACTACAGATAAGAAGAACGACAAGTCTGCCGAGAAGGCCGCGTCCAAAAAGACGGACAAGACGGCGGCGGTCAAGGGGTCGGGCGGCGCGCGCGCCGGCTCGGGGTCCAAGCCGGGCGTCGTCGAGGAGCCGGCGGTCGGCAGCGCACCTTCGGCGAAGTCGGGCGGTGCGGTCGCGGCCAAAGAGAGCGTCACCCTGCGCCTGTACATCGCCGGCCAGACTCCGCGCAGCCTGGCCGCGCTGGCCAACCTCCGGAAGCTCTGCGATGAGCACCTGGCGACCAAGTACACGATCGAGCTGGAGATTGTCGATCTGATCCAGAAGCCGCAGCTCGCGGCGACCGACCAGATCGTGGCGATTCCGACCCTGGTGCGCAAGCTGCCCTCGCCGATAAAGAAGATCATCGGTGATCTGTCTAATACCGAGCGGGTGCTGGTCGGACTGGATGTCTGCGGAGTCCATGTAGTGAAATAATGATGATCATCACCCGCGGGGACCTGGCCTAGGGGCCTCGCGGTACAGGAACCAGTATGAGTCTCGCCAGTGAAACAGAAGTCGGGCCCGCGCCCGGCAGCGCGGCGCTCGCGGAGAGCGCAGAGTCCGCGGACCTGTCACCGCAGGAAGTGACTTCCATGCGGGCGCGGCTGCAGGATGCCGAAGATCTGCTGCGGGCCATCCGGGAAGGCGAGATCGACGCCCTGGCGGTGAGCAGCCGCCACGGTCCGCGCATCCACATGCTGAGCGGCGCCGAGCATCCCTACGCGGTCCTGGTCGAGGCGATGAGCGAAGGGGCGGTGACGCTGAGCGCCGAGGGGCGGATCCTGTACGCCAACCCGGCGTTCACCCGGCTCGTCGGCCTGCCGGCGGCGCAGGTGGTCGGCCTGGACTTTCAGCGCTTCGTGCAGCCGGCGGATCGCGCGCTGTGCGTGGCGCTTTTAGAGCACGGAATGCGCGCCGGCAGCAAGGGCGAGGTGCAGCTTGTCGTAAGCGGCCAGCTGCTGCCGGTCTTTCTGTCTTTCAGTCCGCTCAATGTAGATCGCCTCGACTGCGCTTGCCTTATCGTCACCGACCTGCGCGAGCAGAAGCACAACCAGGCGGTCTTGGAATCGCAGCGCCTGGCGATCTCGATCCTCGATCAGGCGGCGGAGGCAATCTTCGTCTGCAACGAAGCGGGCCTCATCACCCGCGCCAGCCAGTGCGCGCAGTCTCTTTATGATGGCAGCCTCCTCTTGTCGGCGTTTGACGAGCGGTTCCAGCTGCACCTGCTCTCCGCCGATTCGACGCTCGCCGACCGCGAGCCGGTCACCGGCAGCCGCCTGACCGTGCAGGACTTCCTGCGCGGCAAGCGGTACTCCGGGCGCGAGGTGCTGTTCCAGCCGCACTGCGGCAAGGCGCCCCTCAACATGCTGCTCAGCGCCGGGCCGATCCGCGCCGCGGACAACCGCATCATCGGCTGCGTGGTCAGCCTGACCGACATCATGGACCGCAAGCGCGCCGAGCGCGCCCAGGCCGAGCTCCTAGTGCGCGAGCGGCAGGCGCGCGATGCGGCGCAGGCGGCCAACCAGGCCAAGGACATCTTCCTGGCGACCCTGTCGCACGAGCTGCGCACGCCGCTGTCCGCGGTGCTCGGGTGGGCGCGGCTCCTCCGCGACTCGCCCAAGCCCGAGGTCATCCCGCGCGCGGTGGAGGTCATCGAGCGCAACTCGCTCGTGCAGGCCAAGCTGATCGACGAGATCCTGGATATCTCGCGCATCGTCTCGGGCAAGATCACGCTCGAGATGCGCCCGCTCAACCTGGTCCCGGTGGTGAACATCGCCATCGACTCGGTGCGGCCCGCCGCCGAGGCCAAGGGGCTGAAGCTGAGCGTCAGCTTCCTCGGCAGCACCGAGATGGTCCTGGGCGATGCCGGGCGGCTGCAGCAGGTGATCTGGAACCTCCTCACCAACGCGACCAAGTTCACGCCCCGCGGCGGCGCCATCGAGGTCTGGGTGGGCGGCGATCCGCACCATGTGGTCATCACCATCTCGGACACCGGGCAGGGCATCGCGCCGGACTTTCTGCCCTATGTCTTTGATCGCTTCCGGCAGGCCGACGGCTCGACCTCGCGGCGGCACGGGGGACTGGGGCTGGGGCTGGCGATCGTGCATCACCTGGTGCAGATGCACGGCGGCTCGGTGTCGGCCCAGAGTCCCGGCGAGGGACTCGGCAGCACGTTCATCATCCACCTGCCGCGCGAGCAGCGGGCGAGCGCGCCCATTCCAGGCACCGCGGCCCCCCGGGAGAAGCTGCTCGTCCCCACCGAGCCGCAAGGGACGCAGCTGCGCGGCGTGAAGGTCCTGCTTGTCGATGATCAGCCGGACATGCTGGCCTTTCTGGGTCCCACCCTGACCCAGCAGGGCGCCGAGGTCACGACCGCGAGCTCGGGGGCCTCGGCGCTCGAGCTCTTGCAAAAGCTCACTCCCGATGTGCTCATAAGCGACATCGCGATGCCGGAAGGCGACGGCTACCAGCTCGTCCGCACGCTGCGCGCCCGCGAGGCCAAGAGCCCGGAAAAGCGGTGCATTCCGGCGATCGCGCTCACCGCCTTCGCGCGCGCCGCCGATGCCGAGGACGCGCTGCAGGCGGGCTTTCAGGCGCACATCGCCAAGCCCGTGGACATCGCCGAGCTTGTCGGGACGGTGTCGATGCTCGCCAAGCCGCAGTCGTAGGAACGCCCCGGCCGGTCAGCCGGGATTGCCCGAGCTGATGATCGCCTGCGCGATCTCATCGAGCGCGTCCGGGTAGCTGTCGATGTCGCAGATGCTGCCCTCGTGATAGCCGAGCGAGCCGTCGGGGCGGTGGCCAAACAGGTGGGCGAACTTCGACAGCCGGAGCTGCGGCTGGCCATACACGCTGGCGTCCTTGGCATAGACGCACGCGGCCCCCGCACCGTGCGCGCGGTTGAGCCCCGGTGAGCCAGAGACTCCCGAGGTCCGGCTCACCTCGACGCGTCCGCCCCTGGTGATGGAGGGCAGCGTCCAGATGCCGCTCACCAGCAGCCGGGCGGGCGGCCGCAGCGAGGAGAAGAACTTGTAGTACTTCTCCACCGGCTCAAGGTAGTTGGCCGGGCGCTCGCGGCAGCCGGTCTTCACGCCGGGAGTCAGCAGGGTCTCGTTGCACTCCAGGCTGCGCGCCAGACAGCGGAAGTCGGAGTTATAGCAGTCCGGCGCATCGGGTCGGGTCGGATCGCAGTCGCGGGTGAGCGGGTCGTTTTCGCCGCGCCGGGTCGGCTGCACCGAGCAGTCGTCTTCATCTGTAATGTAGATGATCGCCAAGAAGGAGCCGGGGCGCAGAAAGCCCGCGTTCTCATCAAGATGGCCGTCCAGGGCGCGCCGCGAGCCCTCCAGCTGGCTCTCGGCGCCGCAGCCGGAGTCGCCGACGAGGGCCAGGCACTTGAAGGTCTTGCTCGGTCCGACATCGACCAGGCTCCCGGTCATCGGGTCGCGCTCCAGCGCCTGCGGGACGTTGGTCACGCCGGCGCGCTTGGCGATGAAGCGGCGGCCGTCCACCGGCACGAAGCGCGAGTCGGGGCAGAGCGTCTGGCAGGCCCGGCGCGCCTCGGCGGACACCGCGGTGCGCGCGGAACAGGGCGTCACCTGCAAGAGGCCATCGTCGCCAGCAAAGGTGTCGCAGCTGCCGATGTTGCCGCCCCAGTTGTGCCCGGGCAGCTTGCTCGTGCCCACGTCCGAGGTCGCGATGGCGACGTGGTAGTCGGAGAAGCTGGCGTCGATCTTGCGGATGAACGCCGGGATGTTCTGCGCCAGCGCCTGCTGCTTGGGGGTCATGGAAGGCGAGTTATCGATCAGAAAGAGGATATCCACCGCGCCCCGCGCGGCCTGCGGCGGCACCGGCTCGGGGGAGCTCGGGCAGCCGGCGAGATCGACTGCGCGCGCGGCGGGATCGGCGTCCGCCGGTACAGAGCACACCTTTGGATCCTGGCGGTCGCTGCACGCGGCGAGCGTAATGAGAATGAACATTCCTGCCTGGGAGCGGGTTTGAAGGCGACGGCGCATGGGACCCCTCTCACAGCCCGCGGGCTGCGCATAGCCGGGTGCGCGGTGACGGCGCGGCGCGCCCGTTGGTTCGGCCTCCCAGGGACAAGGACCGCCCGAACCTTACAGCGAAATAAGGACCCCAGGTGGACCACCGTCTCCCGGCTGCCCGCCGCTTTCCCGGCGGAGAGCGCGGTCGCGCGCTTCAACGTCGAGCAGTGGTTCCGCTACAGCCCGCAGTTCCGCCGCAACCTGGCGGGGCTGCCGCGCGATGACAAGACAGTGGTCGTGCGTACCCTGGCGCGCGGCGAGCTGCCGGCGCCGGATCAGGATCGCTGGCACTTCTCGGTGCAGACCCTGGATGACTTCCTGTTTCGCATGGAGTCGGCGCAGCCGCCGGCGCAGGGGGTGCTGGACCTGATGCCGGCGATGGCCCGCTCGCACCAGCCCGGGCTGCGCGGGCTGTCGTGGCTCGGCGCGGTGCGGGCGCAGCCGCGCCCGCGGCTCGAGTGGGCGCTGCTGCCGCCGCTGCGCGATGACCAGGCGCCG
>DAOMZC010000190.1:0-9104 GCA_035437965.1 Pseudomonadota bacterium | reverse complement strand
GCCAGAACGCCTTCTGCACCCAGGCGACGTATTGCGTGTCCTCGGGAAACCCTTGCGTGATGGTACGAGGCGCGATGTAAAGGGATTGCATGGCCCGCAAGCCGACCCGTCAAGAGCGCGTAAAGGTCGGGCCCCGCCCGCCCTGTCCTTACAAAGTCTTCACACTCGCGTGCCTCGTTTGCACACCGATTTGACCGGCGTCGCCTTAGCTTCTCCGGGTGGCAGGACCTTGACGATTGTCATCACGACAACGGAGATCGTATGGATACTGGTCGTTGACGGCGTGGCCCAAGCGGGTCATGGATGCGCTGAGCGTGCGCGAGGGATTCGAGGGCACCGGCGTGGGCCGGCGGCGCCGCCGGTTCATCCGCAGGAAATCGTGCTGGACGTCGATGTGGATGATGCGCAAGGCGTCTTGAAGATGGCCGCCGCGTACATCGCGCGAGCGCATGGGCTCGACGCGGCGCCGATCATGCGCGCGCTCGAGCGGCGCGAAAAGGCGCTGGGCAAGGATCACCCGGACGTCGCCGAGTCGCTCGCCACGCTGGCCGAGGTGGCGCGCGGCAAGAGCGAGTTCGCCAAGGCCGAGCCGCTTTATCAGCGGGCGCTGAAGGTGCGCGAGAAGGCGCTCAAGGAAGATCACATCTGCGTCGCGCAGAGCGCCAACCAGCTCGCCGGCCTGTACAAGCAGATGGCCGCCTACAGCCGCGCCGAGCCGCTGTACAAGCGCGCCCTCATGATCCGCCAGAGCAAGCTCGGCGAGCAGAGCCTGGAGGTCGCGCAGTCGCACAGCGATCTGGGCGGGCTGCAGCTGGCGATGGGCAACTACGCCGCCGCCGAGCCTTATTACAAGCAGGCGCTCGCGGTGCGCAAGGCCAAGCTCGGCGCCGACCACCCGGATGTGGCCGAGACCGAAAATGAGCTCGGGAACCTGTACAAGCAGCGCGGCGACTACCCGCAGGCCGAGACGCGGTTCAAGCACGCCCTCGCCATCCGCGAGAGCAAGCTGCCGCCCGGCGATCCGCGCACGGCCGAGTCGATAAACGATCTGGCCGCCCTGTACCAGGACATGGGCGATCTGAAGGCCGCCGAGCCGCTGCTGCGGCGCGCCCTGGAGCTGCGCCAGAAGGCGCTCGGCGAGAACCACCCGAGCGTCGCCGAGTCGCTCGATCAGCTGGCCGGGCTGCTGCTCGCGCAGGGCAACTCACCGGAGGCCGAGCAGCTGCTGCTCAAGGCGCTGAAGATTCGCGAGTCCAAGCTCGGGCCGGGCCACCCGCAGGTCGCCGAGTCGTGCAGCGATCTGGGCGACCTGTACTTCGCCAAGTCGGATCTCGGCCGGGCGGAGCAGTTCTACCAGCGCTCCCTGGAGCTGCGGCAGAAGGCCCTGGGCGCCGAGCATCCGGCGGTCGCACGCTCGCTGTTCAAGCTGGCCTCGCTGCACCGGGCGCGCGGAGATTTTGCGCGTGCGGAGCCCCTGTATCAGAAGTCGCTGCAGCAGCGCGAGAAGCTCCTCGGCCCGCAGCACCCCGAGGTCGCCGAGGCGCTGGTCGGTCTGGGCGCAGCGCTGGTCGGCACCGGGCGGACCGAGGCGGCGCTGCCGAGCCTGACCCGCGCGCTGGCGATAAACGACGGGGTGCTGCGCAGCATCAGCGGCAGCGCCAACGAGGCGCGGGTCGATGCGTTCCTGCACACCCTGCGCGGCCAGGAGGAGGTCATCTACTCGCTGCTCACCGAGAAGCTGGCCTCCGAGTCGGTGATGGCGCTGGTGGCGACCACGGCGCTTCTGCGCAAGGGGCGCTCGGTGGACGAAGCCGCCGACACCTCGCATGCGCTTTATCAGGGGCTCGGTGCGGAGGATCTGCAGAAGCTCGCCACCCTGCGCGAGGCGCGGACGCGGCGCGCCGATCTGGCGCTGGCCGGAGCCGGCGTCTACCCGCCCGAGGTCTACCAGAAGCTGCTCAAGGATCTGCAGGAAGACGAAGAGCGGCTGCAGGCGGAGCTGGTCAAGAGCTCGGCGGCGCTGCGGCTCAAGCTGCAGACCGTAAACCCGGCGCAGATCCTGGGCGAGGTGCACAAGGCGCTGCCCGCGGACGCGGCGCTCATCGAGCTTGTGGCCTACCGGCAGTACAACTTCCGGCCGAGCGCGCAGCGGCCGCAGGTCGGCCCGGGACCGCTGCGCTACGCCGGGATCGTCCTTACTCACGAAGGCAAGCCGCAGGCCATTGACCTCGGGCCCGGGCAGACCATCGATCAGACGGTCGGCAACCTGCTGTCCGGCCTGACCGATTCGGCGGCGGAGTGGGACGAGTCGGCCAAGGCGCTCGATCAGCTGGTGATGGCGCCGCTGCGGCCGGCGATGAGCGGCAAGACGCGCTTCTACGTGTCGCCCGATGGGCAGCTCAACCTGGTGCCGTTCGCGGTGCTGCCGGCGGGCGAGGGGGGCGGCGTCCTTGGCGACAAGAGTGATCTGTCGTACCTGACCTCGGGGCGCGATCTGCTCCGCCGCGGTGAGGTCGAGCTGCGCGCGAGCGTCGCGCTGCTGTCCGATCCGCAGTTCTCGCTGGCGCAGAAGGGGGCACAAGAGGCGGCGGCGAGCCGCGGCAGCGGGGTGTACCGCGGCCTGCGCCTGGGCAAGGTGGCGCCGCTTCCGGGCACCCGCCAGGAGGCCAAGGCGATCGAGAAGCTGTTCAAGAAGGCCCAGCTCAACACGCTGTCCGGCGCCGATGCGACCAAGAGCGAGTTCCTCAAGATCGAGCAGCCGGGCATCCTGCACGCCGCCACCCACGGCCTGTTTCTCGGCGAGACCAACAAGGGCGGCGACACCTCGCGCGGGATCATCCTGGAGGAGGACGACGCCCCGGCGCGGCCTTCACAAGCGGTGACGACGACCTCGCCGCGGCTGGCGTTCGCCGAGAATCCGCTCTTAAGCTCGATGCTGGTGATGGCCGGCGCCGAGACTGCGAGTAGGCTTGCGCCGGAGAACCGCGACCCCGAGATCGGCAGCGGCCTGGTGACCGCGCTGGAGGTGGCGAGCATGAACCTGTGGGGCACCCAGCTCGTCGTCTTGTCGGCCTGCGAGACCGGGCGCGGCGACGTGAGCCACCTCGGCCAGGGCGTCTACGGTCTGCGCCGCGCGGTGATGGTGGCGGGGGCGCAGACGCTGCTCACCAGCTTGTGGAAGGTGGACGACAAGGCGACGCGCGACCTGATGAAGCGCTACTACGGCAACCTCCTCAAGGGCCAGGGGCGCGCCGAGAGCATGCGCGAAGCGGCGCAGTTCGTTCGCAAGAAGCACCCGCATCCCTACTTCTGGGCCCCGTTCATCACGATCGGGCGCAGCGGGCCGCTCACCGGCTTCGGCAAGGCCAGCAAGTCGAGCAAGTCCGCTGCGAGCAGCAAAGACAGCGCTCCGGCCGCCGCCGCCGAGTAGGAAGGAAAGAGGTACGACGATGACCGTGACCAAGACCCTGACTGCGACGATGGCGGCGCTGCTGCCGGTCGGCTGCGCGCTGCTGCTCGGCTGCGCCGGAACGCCGAAGAAGCAGGTGCCGCCGACTCCGCCTCCGGTGACCGCGCCGGAGCCGACTCCGGTGGCGGCGACCGTGCCGGACAAGCCGCTCGACGTCACGCTGCGGCTCGACGGCAACAGCGCGACCAAGGGCGCCTTCGAGCTGCAGCCGGGCGATGTCCTCAAGAGCGGCGACCGCATGGCGGTGACCGTGCGCGTCGATCAGCCGGCCTATGTCTATGTGACGGTCATCAGCGCGGACGGCTCGTCCAGGCGCCTGTTCCCCAAAGAGGGCGACCAGCAGGTGACTCCCAGCGAGCCGCTGCGCATCCCGCGCAATCCCGACAAGTGGATCTCGCTCGACAACAACACCGGCCAGGAGAACGTCTTCGTCTACGCCGCCAAGAAGCCGCTGCCGGCCGAAGAGCAGCTCACCCTGCTCAACGCCGATGTCGAAACGGTCAAAGCGGCCGCCAAGCGGTCGTCCAGGCCCAAGGCGAGCAAAGGCAAGGACGCGCCGTCACACCTTACTGCGGACAGCCGCGGCGTGATCCTGGAAGATGAAGAGGGGAGTCCGTCATCCACCGTGGACGCGAGCGGCGTGGTGAAGAAACGGTTCATCGTACGGCACAAGTAGCAGTCCTGCGCCGCCACCCGGCCAGAGCCGGAATGAAGTACTGATAAAGGCCGCTCAGACAGCCGGCGAAGGAGTCGGCTTGACCTTGGCGGCCGCGGCCTTCTTGGCCGCTCCAGAGGTGCTCTTGGTCGACGGGGCCGGAGCCGCCTTGGGGGCAGCCGCAGGGGCCGGCGTGCGCGAGCTGGGAGCCGCCGCCGACTTGGTGCTGGCTGCGGTCTTGCGCGCCGCCGGCTTCTTGGTCGCCGCCTTCTTCGGGGCCGCTGCCTTGCGGGCGGCGGGCTTGGTCGCCTTCTTCACCGCGGCCTTCTTGGGGGCGGTCTTCTTGGCGGCGACCTTCTTGGCGGGAGCCTTCTTGGCAGCGGCCTTCTTGGCCGGAGCCTTGGTCACTTTCTTGGCGGGAGCCTTCTTGGCGGGAGCCTTCTTGGCAGCGGCCTTCTTGGCCGGAGCCTTGGTCGCCTTCTTGGCGGGAGCTTTCTTGGCAGCGGCCTTCTTGGCCGGAGCCTTCTTGGCCGGAGCTTTTTTGGCTGCTGACTTCTTGGCGGAGGTCGCCTTCTTCGCAGTGGCGGACTTGCTGGATGAAACGCTGGACTTGGGGGTCTTGGGTTTAGATGGCATTTTGGGAATTTAGACCGCGCGTTCCTAAATACAAACGAAATTCTTGAGGTAGCCAGATACTTTGTGCAAACGCGCGGCACGCCCCCAATTGGAAACAGGTGCCTGCGCTAAGGCAGCTCGGTGCAGCTCGCCAGGCCGCTTACCGCCGGTGCGCTGTCATTGCACAGTACTAAAGAGAGCGGCGTAAACGGATCCCCGGGCACGCCCGTTATCACTGCGGTCGCCACCGTGCCCGCTGCCACGTTGGCCTTGTTCGGGATCACCAGCGCGTCCATGTTCACGCCGCCCTGCCGCACCGCGATGGTCGCATTGCTGAGCGCCGCGGTCGTAAGGTACGGCTGACCGCTGGCAGAGCCGATGCCGCCGTAGGTCGCGCCGGTAAGCTGCGCCGCGTACTGCGCGCCCGAGCCGAATCCGAGATCCGCGCTGGGCAGATCGGCCGCGCCATTGATGAAGCGCAGGCGCGCCTGGCCGCCCTGGGTGCTGAGGTCATCTTCGATGAGGTTGAACTTGACCGAAGAGATGCGGCTGGTGACGCCGCTGGCCACCACCGTGTAGTGACGCCCGAGCGCGAGCGGAGTCACTCCCAGATCCGGGAGCCCGCCGATCGAAGTCTTGCAGTCAACCGCCGAGCCGGGCACCGCCCGCACGGTGTAGGAGGTCGGCGCCACGGTCAAGTAGGTGCTGACGTTGGCGTACGAGACCCCACCGGGCCGCTGCGTCTGCAGCCGCACCAGCGGGCCGGTGAAGTCGGCATCGCTCGGGCCCTTGATGCAGACGTCGAACGGTCCGGGTCCCACCAGGAAGTGTCCCACCCGGAAGTATGCCTCCGGCGCCGCGCCGGCCAGATCGCTGGGCTTGATGCCCAGGTCGACATCGACGGGCTTGATCGCCGGGGGCTGACAGCCGACCCCCTCACACACGACAGAGAGCGCGGCGGCGATGAGCCAGGGCCGCGCAGTGACCGCGCCCAAGGCGCCGCCAAGCTTGCTAGTCATAAGTTCCTCCATGTAAGTCGCACCAGACCTCCACTTTGCCGGTGGCGCGGCGGCGCGCCAGCACAATCGCCGCCCGCGCGTCTGAGCCGACGGTGTGCGGGCGGCGCGGCGCCGTCCTCAGGTCGCGAAGAAGCCGTCCAGGCCCTCGGAGTCAAAGCCCAGCGCGGACAGCTCATCCACCATGCTCACCCAGTCCTTGAATGCGGCCTGCGGCAGCGGCGCGGTGGTCTCCCAGAGCAGGAAGATGATTCCCGGCTCGGTGCCGCAGTTGTGGATGCGGCAGCCGCGGCCCTGCTGCGCCAGCTTCTGCTGGTAGTGGCTGCGCAGCGCGGCGAGATCATTGATGCTGCCGCCCGGGCCGGGCCGGAACCAGACGCCGACGCGCGCCTTCTGGCTCGGATCGCTCTTGCGGGCGACCGTGAGCCCGAACGACCAGCCATCCGGAAGGGGCTTGTTGAGCTCCTTGTAAGGGGCTGCGCTGACCTCGCTCACGTCATAGCCGGCGGGGGCCCACTGGCCCCGGATGTAGTTCTGGAAGCTCGTCTGATCGATTGATCCCATTGCCGAAACTCCTCTCTGATCTCGCGCGGATCCTTTAGGCCCAGGGGCCGTGATCCGGACAGCGGCACTCGCCTTTATCGTACCAAGCTCTGCGCGCGCTAGCGCAGGAACTCGCGGGGCGGCCAGACCGGCAGCGGGACGACCCGCTCGGGGGCCAGGCTCGCTTCATCAAGGCCGAGCGCGCGCAGCCCGCGCGCGGCCGGCTCGGCGCGCGGCAGCAGCACCAGCGTGAAGCTCCCGCGCTCTGCAAGCTGCAGCTGGACCATCCCGAGCTCACCGCTGCGGCACGGCGGCTCGCTGGCTGCGCGCACTGCCACCGTGACCTCTGGCGCGCGACCGGGGGCGGCGGACTGCGGGCGCGCAAACCACTGCGGGGAGCGTGACAGCCCCCAGGCCGGAACCGCGCGGGTGAGCGGCGCCGCGGTCTCGCCCGGCGTGCACAGATCCAGCGCGCCAGTGCCAACAAGGTTCAGCACGCGCAGCTGGGCCGCGGCGGCGGGAAGTGACGCACCGCTCACCAGCTGCCTTATTGGTTCGCCGCGCGGACCCGGCCGATCGATAAGGAAGATGGTGAGCGGCGCCTGGCTGCTCGTTCCTTCAGGTAGCGCGAGCGGCAGCGGCTCGGGCAGGGACCTGGGCAGGGTGAGGCCGCGCGGCAGCACCCACAGCTCGCGCAGCTCGGCCGGGCCCGGCAGCAGGCTGGTGAGCGCGCCCGCCGGGAGCTCATCCACCAAAGGCGGGCCTTCCAGATCAAGCGCGAAGCCCACGCGCGCCGACTCGCCAGCGCTGGCCAGGTTGGCCAGGCGCAGCAGCACGAGCCCTTCGCGCGGCGGCGCGGCCCAAGCACTGCCGCGCAGAATCGCCAGCCCCAGGCCGAGTCCCAACAAGCGGGCGCAGCGCATCGCCCCGCGATCGTACCATGCGGGCGTCGCGCCGAGCGATGCTGCAGCGATCTCGCGGGGTTATCGCGCGCTTGGCGCTAGCCGGCGCCGCAGCCGGCCACGATCGCCGCGGCCAGCTCCTGCGCGTAGCCGTTGATGGTCGCTTCGTCGGGGCCCTCGACCATGACGCGCGCCTTGGGCTCGGTGCCGGAGTAGCGCAGGACGACTCTGCCGTCCTTGCCGAGCCGCCCTTCGATGTCCTTTCGCAAGCTCTGCAAGGCGGGCAGCTCATCGAGCGGGCGGCGCTGCTTGACCTTCACGTTGATCAGCACCTGCGGGTAGGGCTGCATGAGCGAAGCGAGCTCGCTCAGCGGCTGGCCCTGCTCGATCATCAGCGCCAGCACCTGCAGCGCCGCGATGATGCCGTCCCCGGTCGTCATGTGATCGAGGAAGATGAGGTGCCCGGACTGCTCGCCGCCCAGGTTGTAGCCGTTTTTGCGCATCTCTTCGACCACATAGCGATCGCCGACCTGGGTGCGCACCAGCCGGCCGCCGTGCTGCTGGATCGCGCGCTCCAGCCCCAGGTTCGACATGATCGTCGCCACCAGGGTGTTCTGTTTCAGCTCGCCGCGCTGCAGGAGGCGCCGCGCGCACAGCGCCATGATCGCGTCGCCGTCCACGACGCGGCCGTTCTCATCGGCGAAGATGACGCGGTCGGCATCGCCATCGAGCGCGATCCCGACATGCGCGTTCAGGTCGCGCACCGCCTGGCGGATGCCGCGCGGGTACAGCGCGCCGACGCCGTCGTTGATGTTGCGGCCGTCCGGCTCATCGCCCAGGGCGTACACGGTCGCTCCCAGCTCCTGGAACACCGCGGGGGCGACCTTGTAGGCGGCGCCGTGCGCGCAGTCGACGACGATCTTGAAGCCGTCGAGCGTGAAGTTGCGCGGGAAGGAGTTCTTCAGGAACACGATGTAGCGGCCGCGGGCGTCCTCAATGCGCGTCGCCTTGCCGACCTCGGAAGCGGGCGGCCGGGCGGCGTCGAGCTCGACCCCATCGAGGAGCTCCTCGATGCGCGCCTCGGCGGCGTCGGGCAGCTTGAAGCCGTCGGCGGCGAAGATCTTGATGCCGTTGTCCTGGTAGGGGTTGTGGCTGGCCGAGATGACCACCCCGGCGTCGGCGCGCATCGATGAGGTGATGAACGCGATGCCCGGCGTCGGCAGCGGTCCGCACAGGAGCACGTCGGCGCCCATCGAGCAGATGCCGGCGGCCATCGCCTGCTCGAACATGTAGCCCGACAGGCGGGTGTCCTTGCCGATGACGATCTTGCCGCGGTGGCCGGCGCGGTGAAAGATGTGGGCCACCGCGCGGCCGAGCCGCATCGCGGTCTCGGTCGTCATCGGTTCAATATTGGCGACGCCGCGAACGCCGTCGGTACCAAACAGTTTGCGCTCTGGCGTGGAGGAGGTCTTATCCATGGCGTTGACTCAAGTTCCTTATAGATAGGGTTAGCGCATCATGCCCGATTCGCGGCCCGGAACAAGCCGCCGCCGGCCTGGCGCGCGGGGCGGCGGCTACGGCCTCACTGCAGGCCCTCTACCAGATAGAGGTCGGCGGCGGCGCGCAGGCAGCTGTAGGCGTACACCTGGGCGTCGGCGGTGAGGGCGACCGAGAGGATCTTGGCAAAGCCGGTGAGATCGGCCGGCCGCAGCTCCAAGATGGTGGTCGCCTTGCCGGTCAGCAGATCCACCTGATCGATGCGGGTCGGCTGGCGCCGCAGGTCGCCGCACTTGCGCCATACATAGATGGTAGTCTCCGATTCGCCAAAGCGCAGCGCGCGGTCGAACTTGTCGCGCGGCTGGCCGCCGTCCTAAAGCACCGGCCGCGGCGCTCCGCCGCCGACC
>DAOMZC010000189.1:0-9111 GCA_035437965.1 Pseudomonadota bacterium | reverse complement strand
GTCCCGACCCGGCTCCTGATCGCCGGCGAGTGGCGCGAGGTCGCCGGCGGCGGCACGCTTCCGGTCGAGGACCCGGCCACGGGCGAGACGCTCGTCGAGGTCGCCGACGCGACCGTCGAGGACGCGAAGGCCGCGCTCGGGGCCGCGGACGAGGCGTTCCCGTCGTTCCGGCAGGTCCCCCCGCGCGAGCGCTCGGATCACCGTCAGGTTGACGATCGCGGTGATGCTGGTCGACAGCGCCAGCGCCCGGTAGCCGTAGCTCGGGTGCAGCGCGACGCACCAGAGCACGCTGGTGGCCACTGCCAGCACCGTCGCCAGCATCGGAACCCGGGTCAGCTTGAGGGCATAGAACACCGGCGCCACGACCTTCACCGCCGAGTAGGCCAGGAGCCCGAGCGCGTAGTAGCGCAGCGCCACGGCGGCGGCGACGGTGTCGCTCGCCTGAAACGCCCCGTGCTGGTAGATGACGCGCAGGATCGGCTCGGCCAGCACCCACAGCGCCGCGGCAGTGGGCAGTGTCCAGAATGCCACCAGGACCAGCCCGCGCCGGACGGTGTCGCGCACCCCGTCCAGCGCCAGCGCCAGATCTCGCTCAGCGGCGCTGCTCGCTGCCCGCGCCAGCGCCACGGTGCCGACGGCGACGCCGAACATGCCGATCGGCAGCTGCATCAGGCGAAACGCCACCGCCAGCCAGGTGACGGCGCCGTCTTCGCGCGAGGCGAACGACGAGCTGACAAAGATGTTCACCTGGGTCGCCATAAGCCCCAGGGTCGCCGGCGCCATCGTCACAAGGACGCTGCGCAGCCCGGGGTCGCGCAGCCGCAGATCGAAAAGCAGCCGGAACCTGTACCCGCTGCGCCACAGCGGCACGAGCTGCGCCAGGAGCTGCAGCGCCCCGCCGAGCAAGGTCGCCACCGCCCAGGCGATCGCCGCCCCGCGGGTCCGCCCGACCTTCAGGACCCACAGGAGCCCGCCGACGAGGATGGTCGCCAGGTTGAACAGCGCCGGGGCAAGCGCCGGGGCGACAAAGCGCTGCTGCGCGTTGAGCATGCCCATGGCCACCGCCGCCAGCGACACCAGCAGCAGGAAGGGCATCATGATCCGGGTGAGCAGCACGGTCAGCTCGGCCTTGCCCGGCGTCCGGGCGTAGCCCGCTGCCCAGGAGTCGACGAGCTGCGGCGAGCAGGCGATGCCCAAAAGGACCAGCCCGCCGACCACCAGCAGCAGCACGGTCATCACCAGGTTGGCCAGGCGATAGGCGGCCTCCAGGCTGTGGTGCTTCTTCTGCTCGATGAACGCCGGCTGGAACGCCGCCGACAGCGCCCCCTCGGCAAACAGGTCGCGCAAGAGGTTCGGCAGGCGAAACGCCATGGTGAAGGCGTCGCCGTAAAACCCCGCTCCGAGCAGCGCCGCGAACACCTGCTCGCGCACGAGCCCCATTACCCGCGACAGCAGGGTCGCCACCGAGAGCATGCCGGCCGCTCCCGCCATCCGCTCGGGCGGCGCGCTCGCCGGGGGTTCCGGAGCGACACTGGCGGGCCCGGCCGCAAGCGGCGGCGAGGGCGGCGGCGACAGAGGAGCGGGGGAGGGCGCGGGCTCGCCGGGGGGAGTTGGCATTCGGCTACTTCAGGGCCGCTGGCCGCGGCGAGGGCCAGGACCAGCGTGCGAAGGCGAAGGCGGGCTCACTGCAGCCCTGCCGCCAGGACGGCGCGCTCGATCTCGCTGGCGCTGTGCACGCCGCGGAAGATCCGGCTGATGTGCCCCTTGCCATCAATGAGGAGCATGTAGGGGATGGCGGTCACGCCGTACTGCTCGGAGAGCGGTCCTTCGTCGGTGCCGATCGGCAGCTTCAGGCCGAGCTGGCTCGCCATGGCGCGCGCCTTGGCCTCCGACCCCTCGGTCTCGATGGCGATGGCGCGCAGGCCGCGGTCATGCAGCCGCGCGTAGACCTGATCGAGCACCGGCAGCGACTCCTTGCACGGCAGGCACCAGGTCGCCCAGAAGTCGACCAGCACCGGGTGGCCGCGCTCGGCCGAGAGGCGGAACTCGCTGCCCGGGCTGGCCGCCGAGTCGATGCGGCGGACCGCGAAATCCGGCGCCGCGTGCGGATCGCTGGGCCGCTTCTGACCGTAGTTTCTGACCACCCAGACCACGTTGAGGGCTACAAGGACGAGCAGCGCTCCGACCAGAAATCGGCCTCCCCAGCGGGCCACGGCGCGCTCGGTCGGCTGCGGCTGCGGCTGCCCCTGAGGCTGATCACTAGCTTCGGTCATCTACGTCCCCCCGCGCGGCGGCGCAATAGCTTGTTGCTTCGTGGGCTGCCCCGCCAGGGTGCGGTGCACCGTCAAAAATCCGATCAATATATAGAGCACCCAGACCGCAAATGCCACCCACGGTAGAGCCGCGCTCAAGAGCGGCCCTGGCTGGCGCTGCAGCAGCGTCTGCGCCAGCGCGGCGAGCACGTGCACGAACAGCCACCCGAGCCACGCCTGGGCCGACAGATCGAGCGTCAGCCCGGGGCGCAGCCGACGCTCCTTTTCGCCGAGCGCGACCGACATCAGCACGCTGCCGAGCAGGATGCCCAGGGCGTCCGGCAGCAGCGCCGAGGCCGCGTCGACCAGCACCGCGAAGCCGGAGCGCAGCCCGCCGTACTGGAGCTCGCCGAGCTCGGCGCCAAGGCGCTGGACGTCGCTTATCAGCAGGCGCGGCAGGGCGAGCAGCGCGGCGTCGCGCAGACCGCCGGGCTGACCGCTCATGAGCGCCCGGCTGGCCTGCTGAGGAAACAAGACGGCGCGGCCGACGCGCTCGGCAAAACCCGCCGCGGCGGCCCGGGCAGCTGTCATCAACGCGGGCCCCGCCGCTGCTCGCGGTCGTAGATGATGCGCAGGCCGGTGAGGGTGAGCATCTCGTCGCAGTCTTCGATGGTGCGGCTGTCGCGGGCGAGCAGCGCGGCGAGCCCGCCGGTGGCTACCACGCGCAGCGGGAAGTCGACCTCGGCCCGCATGCGCTCGACGATGCCGTCGACGAGGCCGACGTAGCCGTAGACCAGGCCCGACTGCATGCTGCTCACCGTGTTCTTGCCGATGACCGAGCGCGGCCGGAGTAGCTCAACGCGCGGCAGCTTGGCCGCGGCGTGGAACAGGGCGTCGGCGCTGATGCCGATACCGGGCGCGATGGCGCCGCCCAGGTACTCGCCCTTGGGGGTGACGACGTCGAAGGTGGTGGCGGTGCCGAAGTCGACGACCAGGCAGCCGCTGCGGTAGCGCTCGTAGGCGGCGACCGCGTTGATGATGCGGTCGGCGCCGACCTCGCGCGGGTTGTCGTACAGGATCGGCATGCCGGTGCGCGTCCCCGGACCGACGATCACCGGGTCGAGGTTGAGGTAGCGCTGAAACAGCCGCTGGAACGCCGCCAGCACCGGCGGCACGACGGTCGCCAGGATGCCGGCGGAGATGCCGCGCTCGCCCGTCTGCGCCGACAGCGGCTGCAGGTGGGCCGGGTCGCTGCCGTCCGAGCGCCCGGGCCGCTCGGCGCCGCTCACCACCCGCTTGCCGCGCCCGCCTTCCTCCGCCGCTCCGTGATCCCCCGAGGTCGTCGAGTCCGAGCGCGCGCTCGGGGCGAGCGGCGCGGCCCCCGCGGCGAGCTCGTTTGCCTCGGGCTCGGGGGCCGCGGTGGCCCGGAACGGCAGCCCGTGCAGCTGGAGCAGGCTGCTGAGCAGCGCCGCGTACTCATCCTCGGTCCGCGCCTTGCGCGTCTCGAGCCGAAAGTGAGTGAGCAGGCGCGCTCCCTCGAACAGACCAAAGACGATGTTGGTATTGCCGATGTCGACCGCGAGGAGCATGCCGCTAGCTTAAACCCAAGCCGCCTCCGGTCGCTAGGCGCCGCGCCGCGGTCGGGTAGTCGGCAGCTGCAGCGGGGCGAGCGCTAGAGCGGGGACCACTCGACGCCGAGGAAGTAGTAGTAGCGCCCGAAGACCGCGGCGCCGCCATCCCCCAGACCGCCGCGCACGCCGGTGAGCAGGTTCCACGGCCCGAGCTGCAGGCGCACACCGCCGCCGAGCGACGCCCCGCTCTCGCTTGGCCCGAGCAGGCCGACCGCGGCATCGAGCGTCGCCACCAGGCCCAGGCGCCAGACCTTCACCTCGGCGCTGTAGCTCATCGCCCAGCGCAGCTGGCTCTGGGCCAGGTTCACCGTCGCGGGCAGCCCCTGGGTGGTCTGCAGCCCGAGCCGCCCGAGCTGCGCCGCCATGCCCAGCGCCGGATCAATGGTCACCGGGCGCCCGAGCGTAGCCGTGCGATCGAACGAGCCCGTGGGGAGCTGCACCCGCAGCATTGGCCCGAGCAGGAAGCGGCCGCTGGCGGCCTTGAGCGGCACCGCCCGCGCGCCCAGCGCCACGTCGCCGATCGCCACCGCATTGTCGTCGGGCAGCCCGCCCGGCGGCCCGAGCCCCGTGTAGTAGAGCAGCGGCACGTTGACATCGAACGACAGCCGCCGCTGCAGCAGCGCCAGCTCGCCGCCGATGTCGGCGCGGAAGACGTTGACGTCGCGGCTGGCCAGGCTGCTGCCCAGGCCGAGCAGGGCGTAAACGCGAGTGCGCGGCTGCACCGAGCGCCCGGGGAAGCCCGGCGAGACCAGCGGCACCGGCAGCTCGATCGGCTCGACGCGCGCCTGGTACTCCACCGGAGCCGGCGGCGGCGGCCCGGCGACCGAGAACAGGAGCTCGGACTCGGCGTCGGCGAGCCGCAGGTGGACGTGGTGCTCGCCCGGACCGAGGGTGAAGGTGTGCGCGCTCTTGCAGTCGACGGGCGTGGCGTTGTCGACCGCCACCTGCAGCGGCTGCCCGACGCCCGACAGCTCCAGCATGGTGCTCAAGGAGCGGACCAGCATGAGCTGGGCGCCGTGCTGCTTCTCGCTCGGCGGACCGCCGTTCTGGACCGGCACGCCGACGATGCTGGCATCGGTGCGCAGGGTGATGACCGAGAATTCGCGCACCGGCGAGGGCGGCCCGACGAGCCGCTCGCTGTCGATCGCCGACACCCGCGCGTAGTAGCGGCCGGGCTGCAGCTGGGCGCGCAGCGGCGGCGCCTTGATCTCGCCCCCGGCGCGGTGGTCGTTGAAGGCGGGGTCGCGCGAGATCTCGACGCTGTACAGGGTCGCGCCGGCGACCGGGGCGAAGTCGACCTCGACCTCACCCTTGAGCTGCTCGCTGAGCAGGCTGCCCGCCGCGACGACCAGGAACGGCCGGTTGCTCGCCTCCTCGGCGGCGGCGGTGGGCTTGTCGCCGGCGGACCAGCTCGGGGCGGTGGGCAGGGTCTTGGGCTGCTGCGCGCCCTGGCCCTGCAGGATCAGCGTCCCCTGGCCGGCGCGGATGTTCATCACCGTGCCCTTGACCTTGACCGACAGCGAGCCCTCGTGCACCGAGAGCGTGGTCCGCTCGTCGCCCGCGGCGTCGATGCGGGCGTCGCCCTTGAGCTTGATCTCGGCCGACTTGGTGCGCACGGTGAGCGGGCCGGTCTTGGGGTTCTCGGTGACCCCGGCGTGCAGCGTCCCGTCGACGAGCTGGACCTCGCCGCTCTGGTTGCCGGTGCGCGGCAGGTTCTTGATCACGAGCTTGGAGTTCGGCTCCAGCTGCAGCTTGACCTTGTCCTGGACATTGACCTCGGCGCCGCCGACGCTGCTCGTCTGGATGCTCATGCGGCGATCGATCGGCTGACCGGGCAGCGCCTCGATCCAGCCGCTGCGCGTCTTGGTGCGCACCGCCGGGCCGACGTAGGAGAGCCGCGCCGGCTCGGGCGGGGCCTTGCGGACCGCCGGCTTGCGCGCCATGGCCGGCACCCGCACCGTCGCGCCGAAGATGAGCGGCTTGTCGCACAGCCCCGGGTTGTTGGCCTTGAGGTGGGCGAGCGCGCCGGGCGTCTGTCCATAGGTGCGGCGGGCCACCGCCGCGCAGTCTTCGCTGGGCCGCACGGTCGTGGTGGGCGTTGGCTTCGTCGACGCGGCGGCGGCCTGGCCACCGGCCGCCGGCAGTTGTCCGCCCGGCCCCGTCTGCGCCGCCACCACCCCGGGGCCGGAAACGCCCAGCAGACCCGAGAGCGATATCGGGAGCCACAGGGGGCCAAGGCCCACGACGAGGAGGCTGCGCATCAGCACCCATCATACTCGGTTTTGCTGAATTTTTGGTTGACGCTTCGCGGCCCAGCGCCCGGCCAGAGCCGAGTCGAACGCGGCCAGAACCAGACCGCGCGCGGCCAGAAATCGGCCAAAAATCGGCCAAAAATCGGCTAAAACACCCGCTCGGGAACGAAGATCTCGTCGCCCGGCTGCAGGTAGAACGTCAGGTTGCCCTCGGTGACGTCCTTGAGGTTTACCTGCAAGGTCTCGGTCTTGCCGTCGCGCACGCGGGTGACCCGGGTGCGGTCGCGGGCCGCCAGGGCGCCCAGCCCGCCGACCACGCTTATCGCCTGGGCGATGGTCATCGCCTCGACGTAGTTTATCGTGCCGGGGTTTCGCACCTGGCCGTAAATCGTGATCTTTTTGCTGTTCGTCTCTTTGACAAAGACGTTTACCTGCGGGTGCTTGAGGTAGGCCAGCAGGCGCTCCTCGATGTCCTTGGCGACCTGGGCCGGCAGCTTGCCCTTTACGTCCACCGCGCCGATGAGCGGAAACTGGATGCTGCCGTCGTTGGCGACGCGGTAGGTGCTGCTGAGCTCGGGCTCGCCGTAGACCCGCACGTCGAACACGTCGGCCGGCCCCAGGCTGAGGTCGACCGTCGGCGGCCGCTCGGCGGTGCGCACCCCTAGCGAGCCGCTCGGCGCCGGGCAGCCGAGCAGCGTCAGCGCCAAGATCCCCCACCACGGGCGGCACCGCGGCGCCCGGTGGCCGAGCGACCGTCCGCGCGTCGGGCCGCGGCGCTGTGGACTAGTAGGCGAGGTCGACCTTGAAGAGTAAGACATGCTTGACGAAGGCGGCGTCGGTGCGCGTGCCCGCGCCGTCGACAAACCCGAAGTCGGTGAGATCATCGAGCAGACTATAGCTCACCCCAGCCTCGAGCCAGGCCAGCGGGCGGTAGGTCGCCTCGACGCTCAGACCGAGCAGGGTGTCCTTGCGCTGGGTCTGGCCGTTGCGATAGGCGCGGTAGGACAGGGTCGACGGGCTGACCAGGGCGCCGTAGTCGCGGAAGTAGGTGTCGAAGTTCACCCGGGCGACCAGGCTCCGCCACAGGTTGTGCTCGTAGTGGATGTACAGGTGGTCGTCGACGAAGTAGGTCGCGAACAGCGAGTCGAAGAAGTCGCGCGACCAGCCCAAAAGGAGCCGCATGCGCTTGACGAGGAGCAGGCGCGCCTCGGCGCCGCCGACGAAGTTGCTGTAGCTGACGCGCGACAGGTCGCCGACCAGGGTGGGCGCGGAGGCCGACATCGCCGGCACGTTGAAGTGCAGGCTGTTGCCGTAGCCGACATACAGCGAGGCCCCGAGCCACGGCAGGATGAGGCTCTGCGCGCCGGCGGTGATGCGCAGCGGAGCGGAGTTCGGGATCACCGCCGTCGCGTCGTAAAACGACACGTACGAGGAGCGCACCGCCAGCTTCACGGTGGTCTCGGGCAGCACGCGCAGCGACGCGTACAGGTCGATGTCGTTGGACAGCGCGCGGTTTGCCGCCAGCTCGCTCTGCAGGTAGCTGTCGATGCGGAACGACTCGCCCAGGCCAAGCTCCAGCGGGCCGTTGCGCGGGCGGAAGGTCACAAGCGCCCCGATGCGATCGTAGATGCGCGGCGCGAACGGCGGCGTGACCTCGAGGTTGCGGGCGTCGTTGGTGACGAGGAAGTGGTTGTACAGGCGAAACGACAGCGGGTCGTACGGCTTGATCTTCAGGTCGGCGTCGCTGCTGGCGTTGAACTGCTGCGTCGTGCCGATGCGGAAGTCGGTGGACAGGTACTGGCGGTACTCGATGGCGGCGCCGAAGCGGAAGATGAGCCGCGGCCGCGCGCCCTCACCCTCGCCGTCGCCCAGGCGCTGCGGCGACAGGGTGGCGATGTCCAGGTGCGGGCGCAGCCGCAGGACGCCGGCCCCGCCCGCGGCGCCCGCCCACAGGGCGTTGCTGTCGTAGCCGAGCTCGGTGCTCAGGCCGGGGTGGAGGACCAGACCCTCGCCTATCTTGAAGCCGGGGCCTTCGCGGAACACCGTCGGGGTGTAGACCTCGAACGGACCGTAGGCGACGTACTGCGCCCGCGCCGGAGCCGGCGCACCGAGCGCCACAAGGGCCGAGGCGAGCGCCAGCGCCGCCCCGGCGGCCGGCGCGCGCCGCGCTCTAGCGGGGAGGATGGAACGCACTGGCGGGGTTGGGCCGGCTGGGGATCTCCAGCCGCGCTGGCCGAACCGTCCACAGCTCGCTGGGGCCGGCGAGCGGGTCGTCGCTGGCTCCGGTCGAGGTGACGGTGACAGTGGTTGCGCGAGGGCCGGTGCGCAGCTCGTTGCCGACGCAGTTCTCGGCGTCGCTGCGCAGCTTGTGGGCGAGCTCCAGGGCCTTCTTGCCGCGGGCCTGCTCGCTGCGCGCCTTGTCCGACTCGCCGCGGGCGACGGCGTTCTCGTAGCCGGCGTGAGCGATCTGGGCGCTGTCGAGCGTCTGGGCCAGCGAGCGCAGGCGATCGTAAAGGCAGGACTCCTTGACCTTGTCGCCGCTCTGCAGGGCGGACTTGCGCAGCGCCGTGATCTGCGCGACCGACGAGCGGATCTCGGTTACCACGGCCTGCAGCTCGGATGGGGTCGACGACGCAGCGGCAGGCGCAGCAGCGGTCGGCGCGGTGGCGGGCGCGGTCGCTGGCGGCGATGCCGCGGGAGGCTCGGCGCGGACCTCCGCTGCGGAGGCGAGCGCTGCGATCACTGCGGCGGCAGCAGCGGCTGAGCCGCACGCCTTACGCCAACCCATCAGCAATCGCATAAAGGGAGCCCGCATCACGACACCGATAGTGTCAGCTTAGGCTACAGCCGCCTTACCCGTCAAACCCTAAACCGGGAGCGCCAGCGGCTCACCGAGACGGAGACTGGCCCAAAGCCGAGCGAAAGCCGAGCGAAAGCCGAGCGAAAGCCGAGCGAAAGCCGAGCGAAAGCCGAGCG
>DAOMZC010000188.1:0-9120 GCA_035437965.1 Pseudomonadota bacterium | reverse complement strand
AGCGGCGCCTCACCGCGGCACTGGCGCTCGACGTTCACCAGCGTCTCGGGGCTGATGCCGGGGACGACGGCGGTCTTGGGCACCACGCGCTGGCGCACCTCGGGGGGCGGCAGCGTCAGCCCATCGCGCGGCAGGACCTGCCCGAAGATCGGATGCGCCGCCAGGTTCACCTGCTCGGGCGTCACCGGCGGCGTGTAGTCTTCGGTGAACTCTTCGTAGACGACCTCGGGGTTGAGCTGGATGCGCAGCGCGCCGCAGCTCGGCAGCGCCTGGCGCAGCGCCCGCAAGTCCACCGGCTGGGTGCTCTGGCCGCTGAGCGCGACCCGCATCTTGAGCGGCATCGCCTCGCTGCCAAGACCCGTCTGGGCGTTCTCGGCGATGATGTCCAGGCCCACCGCGCGGCCGTAAAGGGCGGTGACCTGGCCGCAGGTGGCCTCGCTCTGCTGGGCGTCCCACAGCGCGGCGTTGTTGACGTCGACCGAGCGCACCCGGTCCTCGTAGCCGCGCCACACGTTGCCGACGATGCCGGTAACTACCGAGCCGCCGATAAGGCCGCCGCCGGCAAACATCAAGGTCTGCAGCAGCGAGGGCTCCAGCAGCGGCGTGCCCAGCATGTTGCTGGTGGTCACCGAGCCCGGCACCGTCAGGCTCGACACCAGCGCCCCACCGACCACCGCGGCGCCGAGGCCGGTGAGGATGCCGCACAGCGCCAGGCGCACCTTGGCGGGTCGGGCGAGCGCGCTGAAGCACGACGCCAGGCCGCCGACCACCAGCCCGCCGCCGACGCCGTACATGACCGGACGGCCGATGCTCGGCGACAGGTTGGAGACATAGCCGCCGCCGCCGAACCCGGCCGCCGCGCCGCCGGCCACGCCGAGGGTGATGGCGAACGACCGCCAGATGCTGCCGCCGACCCGCCTGAACTTGCCGGTGTCGATCCGCCGCGCCCTGCCGTACAGGGCGTACTTGCAGCGCGGCGTCGAGGTGCCCTTGATCTGGATGACGTAGGGGGTCTGCGTCTGCAGGAGCTCCCAGGTCTCGATCGAGCGCGTGGGGAGCAGCCTGGAGGTCGTGGCGACCGGCACCTCCGGCCCGATGCGCCACTCGCCCTGGTAGCAGCCGCTACCCAGCAGCGCAAGCCCCAGCGTCAGCGCCGCGCCGACGAGCCGCCCGCGCGAGCCGGCCCGTGAATTAGACCAACCCCCGGATGAAGTCTGAGCGGCAGCCTGCACCCGATAAACAGCGCGCTCCTGCTCGCCCGGCGCCCCGGCTCGATCCGCTCGGGGCGCCCGGTGCACCCGGTGCAGACGGTCAGCCGGGCGCTCTTTAGCCGCGCCGGGCGAGACTGGCGATGGGAGGGGTGAGTCAGCGTAGGTTCGCGTAAGTCCACGGCCTTCGCAGGCTGCCGGCGCTCTTGTTCGCAGCGCGCGGCACTCGATCATCTAATTCGTCCCTCCCAGCGGCTTTGCTTGGGACGCCCCCCCTCCTGGAGCTGCCGGGGAGGCCGAACCCGGTGCCGCCTTCAGAATAGTAAATTCCACGCGCCGATTCAACGCCCTACCCTCCAGGGTCGAGTTATCGGCAATCGGGCGGCTTCGCCCAAAGCCCTGCGCCCGCAGGCGCGAGGGCTCGACCCCGTGGGCGAGCAGGAACCGCTGGACGGAGTTTGCCCGCCGATCCGAGAGGTCGAGGTTATAGGCGTCGCTGCCGTCGCTGTCGCAGTGGCCCTCAATGAGGATCTCGGTCCACTCTTTGTGCTCGCGCATAAGCAGGGCGACTTCGCTAAGCAGCTCGAACGACTCGGGGAGGATGATGTCCTGATCCCAGGCGAACTGCACCGGGTCGAGGACCTTCACCTTGTTCTCGGCCTTGGCGTGGTAGACGCGCGGGCAGCCGTTATAGCGGCGGACGCCGGGCAGCTCCGGACAGTCGTCATCCTGGTCGGGGATGCCGTCGCGGTCGTAGTCGCGGATCGGGCAGCCGTGGTTTTCGACCGGGCCCTTCTCGTTCGGGCAGTGGTCGGCCTGGCCGATGAGGCCGTCGCCGTCGGGGTCCTCGGGGGGCTTTTTGAAGTTCTCGATCGCCTCGTACTCGCGGGTCTTGGCGGGGACCCAGACCGCGGCGAGGAAGAAGCGGAACGCCGGCACGCTGAAGCCGCAGTCCATGCCGAAGTTGAAGCCGGTGGTGAAAGTCACCCCGAGCGAGCTGTACCAGCGCAGGCCGAGCATCGACTCGGCCGGGATCTGGCGGATGCTGTCGGGGAGCTTGGTGAGCGGCACGTTGAAGTACACGCCGCCGAGCGCCGTGAGGCCGTAGCGGCGGACGAGCGGCATCTCGACGCCGGCGTTGCCGGTGAACGCGGGGCCCAGGAGCACCCCGAAGTACTCCGACGGCGGCCGCAGGTTGACGCCGGCCTGCAGGGCGATGAGCGCCCCGAAGCCGAACCGGTAGTCGGCCACGATCGTCGGGTTGAACGTGTAGGCGCCGTCGCTGGCGAAGGCGTCCTGGTTGCCGGTGGGGAAGTTCACCCGGGTGAGCAGCGAGACGCCGAAGCCCTTGGCGTAGGCCTGGCGGCGCAGGAACGCGACCTTGCCGATGAGCGACAGGTCGCCGAGCACCGTCGGCGCCACCTTGCCCTCGGTGCCGGTCGCCTCGAGGTTGCCCGAGTCCTGGTAGAACACCACCGGCAGGACCGCGCC
Organism: Pseudomonadota bacterium; assembly: GCA_035437965.1. Lineage (GTDB taxonomy): Bacteria > Myxococcota_A > Polyangia > Palsa-1104 > JAEUJZ01 > CALFML01. The sequence continues at coordinate 6,421 of DAOMZC010000188.1, read as the reverse complement.
GAGCTCGAACCAGCCGCTAAGCCCCAGCGACCCCATGAGGTCGAGCTCGACCCGGTTCTTGATCACGTCGAGGGCCCGCGAGCCGTCCTGGTTCAAAAGGACCAGCGGATCGAGCGAGAAGCTGAAGTAGGCCCCGAGCGATCCCGACAGGTGCGACAGCGGCTGCGACTGCGGCACGATGATGAGATCGCGCGGCCCCGGCGTCGGGCGAAAGCTTTGCACATCGAAGCGCGTGGCCTGGGCGCGCGCCGACGGGGCCGAGGCCCCGGTGACCGTGACAGCCGCGAGCACCGCAAGCGCGAACCGGACAGTGCGCAGTCGCTTTTGCATGACTTAGTTCCTACTCCCGCTGGTCCCGCTCGGGGCGGCTGGCTGCGGGCCCAGTCCTTGCCGGGCCCGCGCGGCGCGCAAGCTCGAGGTCCGCCCGAGCGTCAGCAGCCCCAGCGCCGCCAGCATCGCCCACAGCGGGCCGTGGCCCGGCGCCGGCGCCACCGGATCGTTAGCCAGGCCGATCGAGCCCCCGGTACTGTTGCAGCAGAGCCCGCCGCCGTGCGCGGTCAGCCCTGGCTTGCAGCGGCCGTCGATGCACTGCGCCTTGTCCTGGGAGCAGCACTGGTTGCTGCGGCAGTCGGTGCTGTCGCCGCAGGTGGCCGTGCACATCCCGTTGATGCACTGCCCGCACGGGCACTGCGCCGAGGTGAAGCACTGCACGCAGCGCGAGCCGTCGCACACAGTCCCGTTCTCACACGGCGTGCTGCAGGTGTTGCGGCACTGGTGGGTGGTCAGATCACAGCTGCCGCCGACGCCGCACTGCGCGTCGTTCAGGCAGCGCACGCAGACCGCCGACGCCGCCTCGTTCTTCTCGGCCAGACAGAACGGCTTCTCGGTGGTACTGCTCACGACCGTCGTGCCGTCGGGAGCGACGTTGATGTCGATGCCGCAGCCGCGGCAGCTCGGGCCGCAGTGGCGGTCGTGGGTGCACGGCACACAGTCGCCGCTGCGGCAGTACGTGCCGGGCTTGTCGGCGCAGTCGACGTCATAGCGGCACTGCACGCACACCGCGCCGTCCATGCAGTGCTTGCGCTGCCCCTGCGTCGTTGCATCGCAGTCCACGCAGCCCGAGCCGCAGCGGTCATCGGTGCGGCAGTCGGCCAGCTTGTCGACGCAGTGACCGTTGAGCAGGTCGCACTGGCGATCCTCCCCGCAGTCACTGTTGGTGCGGCACTGCGAGCAGTTGCGCGCCGTGGGCTGGAGCGGGTCGGTCACGATGCAGTACGGCGTGTCCGGGCAGCACGGGCAGGGGTTTATGCACTTCCCATTGGCACACTTCTGGCCGGGCTTGCAGTCCGGATCCTCGCGGCACTCGACGCAGGTGTAGTCGGTGCCAGCCGACGCCGGGTCGCGGACGCAGTACAGCTCGGGCGCCATGCACATACGGCACGAATTGCCGCAGAACTGATCGCCGACACACGGCGAGCAGACGGCGGCCTCGTTGCAGAACATGCCCTGCGGGCAGATGCCCTTGGGCTGGCCCGGCTGGTTGGCGTACATGCGCGGGCACTGCTGACACATCGCCGGCTGGCCATCAAAGGGCAGCGCTCCCGAGGAGGTCTGGAAGAACTGGATCGGCAGAGTGTACTCTAGCGAAAAGCCCGCCGTCTCCAGCGATGTCGTCGAGGCCACTGGCCCATCGATATTGATGAAATTCGGATTGCTATTTTGAACCACCATCTCCAAAACGGCGGGGTCCTGGTCGCTGGCGTGCAGGATCTCGATGGGGTAGATGCCGGGATTCTTAAAGGTGATGGTATTGGTGACCCGGTAGGCTCCGGTGGGGCCGACGGGCGAGCGGCTGATCACTTCATAGACTTTTGCATTGGTCTGGCCCTGGGCGGGCTTCTGGAAGATCCGCATCGCCACTTCGTCCTGGGTGAAAAAGCCGATGTACATCGGGATCTTCTCAGTACCCTGGGGGACGAGCATAAAGCCGCGGAAGCGACTGACGAAGGCCGGCAGCGGGGTCGTGTCCAGGTTGACTCCGGAAGCCGGAAACTTGCATCCCGCAGAAGAATTGCTGGCGCACTCGGACCGGTCGCGAAAGTCGCCCGTGCTGTTGATACCCGGCAGGGTGGCCCGCGAGGCCAGATCGAACACAGTCAGAAGGGTCGCGAAGTGGGGCTGGGGGTCGCTTGGCGCGCCGGCGATTCCGCTCCTGCCGTCCATGAAGTCGTTGAGAGCCTGCTGGAACGTGTCCACCCCCGAGCTGGGAAAATCCGCCGGACGCTGCGGAAACAGCGTCCGGGCGAGCGCCGCCATGTCGCTCGTGTCAGCGAGCCGAAACCCGCCGCACAGGCCAGTGCCCTTGAGCAGGTTGCCCGCCTGGTCCTTGGGCGGCGGCGCGACCGGATCGCCGTCGACATAAACCGTCGGCAGCGGCGTATCGGCGCGCGCCACCGAGCCGCCCAGTTGAGGAAGGGTCAGCGCGAGGACGCCGACGACCATCAGCTGCGTCCACGTCGACTGGCGAGATCGCAGAGAAGAGCCCGGCAAATGACTATAGTTCACGACAGACCTTCACTCAGGTTCGAAGGGAACCTACAAAAACCTTAGCAGCCCACCCTGATCGGGGTCAACGGATGGCCACGAGCCGAGCTCGGCTGCCTGGCGATTCGCCAACGCATTACGATACCTGCGCGAACCACTTTTTGCCAGTTCAGCGACGGCTCGGGGGTAAGTGAAATTACCTTGGCGAGGTCGGGCCAGAGGGCGGGCGCGGCGCTCTAGATGGGGGAGATGCGGAACAGCTGCTGACCGAGCAGCAGGAACGCCCCGGCGGCGACTATGCGCTCGCCGGCCAGGCGCAGGTAGGTGCCGTTCGAGCTCGCCAGGTCCTGCAGGTAGATGCGGCCGCCGCGGTAGCTTATCCGCGCGTGGGTGCCCGAGACGTAGCCGTCCTCCGAGAACAGGATGTCGCCGCGCTCGCGACCGAGCACCACCGCGTCGCCGTACAGCGGGAAGCAGCTGCCCTCCTGGATCTTGCCGTCGGCGCTGCGGCCGATGATGAGGCACAGGCGGCCCCAGAAGCCGGGGTTCGGGGCGCCCATCACCTCGGTGCCGTCGTCGCCGAGGCGCGGCGGCCGGATCGCGTCCAGGCGCAACAGCTCCTGCCCGACCCGGAACACGCTGCCGCTGACCAGCTGCTCCTCCTCGCTGATCTTGAGGAACACCCCGTTGAGGCTGCCGGCGTCGCGGACGCTGAACAGGCCGTCGCCGCGGGTGCTCGGGATCTCGATGCGCACGTGGACCGGCGACAGGTAGCTGTCGGCGTCGAACAGCGGCCCCGAGCCCCGCCCGAGCAGGTTCACGCCCTCGACGAGCGGGTGCGAGCCGCCGTCGCTGCCGTCGGGCCGGACCAGCACCAGGCGCGCCTTGACGACGCCGACCGGCCGGTTCAAGGCCGCGTGCGCCGCCCCGCCCACCGGCGGCGCAGTGGTCGACATCAGGCTCGGGGCGCCGTCGAACATCGGCGAGCCGCACTCCTGGCAGAACCGATAGCCGGGCTGGTTGTCTTTGCCACAGTTTCTGCAGATCACCACGCTGTGTTCTCCGCCCAGCGCCTGCCTGGGCCTCTTATCCTGCTATGCAATCTCGACGCGGAGAAGCTGCTGCCCGAGGAAGACCTGATCCCCGGTGAACAGCTGCATGAGCGTCGGCACCTTCTCGTACGTTCCATTTTTGCTGCCCAGGTCGGTGATCTGGAACCGCCCGTCCTCAAGCGCCAGGATCTGGGCGTGGTGCCCCGAGATGAATGGGTCCTCCGCGAAGTTGACGTCGTTGTTCTCGCGCCCGATGGTCAGGGTGTCGCCGCGCGCCCGGAACACCAGTCCGAGCTCGCCACCAACGAGCATCTGCACCAGCGCCATGCGCGAGGGGCGGTGCGGCGAGGCATAAAAATAGCTCCCTTCGGCATCGGGCACAGGCACATTTTCCTGGGTGCACGCCTCGATGCGCAAGAGCTGCTCGCCGACCAGCAGCAGCGAGCCGGTGGTGACCACCTTGGGGGCGCGCAGGCGGATGAACACGCCGTTGCGCGAGGCGTCGTCGCGCACGTACAGCTTGCCGTCGCGGAAGAAGAACGTCGCGTGGCGCGGCGAGAGCAGCGGGTCCTCGGGGAACATGATGCCCCCCTCCAGGCGCCCGGCGACGTGCTCGCCGCTGTCGCTGAGCGGGAAGGCGACGCCGTCCTGTCCCTCGCCCTTGACCAGCACCAGGCGCGCCCGGCTCTGCGCCTGCGCGGCCAGCGGCCAGGCGGTGCGCACCTCGCCGCCTTCGACGCGGGTGCCGCAGAAGCCGCAGAAGCGGTGCTGCGCCGGGACCTCGCTGCTGCAGTTGGGGCAGCTGCGCGGGCCGCCTGCCGTCGCGGCGGCCGGCGAGGGCAGTCCAGCCTTGACCCCGAGCGGGGCGTTGCACACCGGACACACTGTGGCAGATAGGGGGCTTAGTGTGTCACAAGCGTCGCAGACTAGGCCAAGTGTCATAAGACAGCAGCGTAAGAGAACGGCTTAGTTAGTCAAGAGGCGACGGCGTCCGCCGCGCCCCGCGACGGCGGTGCCAAGGGGTGCCGCCCGCCGCTAGGCGGCCCCTTCAAGCTTACTGTGCTTGCGGCTATAGCCGAAGTAGACGACAAAGCCGATGAGCATCCAGCCAAAGGCGGTTATCTGGGTCACGTGATCAAGAGCAATGATCATGCCCGAGCAGACCAAGATGCCGAGGATCGGCACCAGCGGCACGAGCGGCGCCCGGAACGGCCGCACCGCCGCCGGATCGCTGCGCCGCATGACCCAGATCCCGCCGCTTACCAGCACGAACGCGAACAGGGTGCCGATCGAGGTCAGGTCGCCGGCCATGCTGCCCGGGATGAAGGCGGCGAAGGCGCCGACGAACGCCAGGAGCAGCCAGTTCGACTTGTGCGGGGTGCGGTAGCGCGGGTGCAGCTCGGCGAAGATCTTGGGCAACAGGCCATCGTTGGCCATCGAGAAGAAGACCCGGCTCTGGCCGAGCAGCATGACCAGGATCACCGACGAGAAGCCCGCGAGGATCGCGACCATCACCAGGGTCGCCAGCCAGCCGTAGCCGAGCATGTACTTCTGGATCGCGTAGGCGACCGAGGCCTCCTTGCCGGCCACCGCGAACTCCTGCCAGTTGGCGACGCCGGTGAGCACGTGGGCGAACAGGACGTAGAGCACCGTGCACACGGCCAGCGAGCCGAGGATGCCGACCGGCATGTCGCGCTCGGGGTTTTTCGCCTCCTGCGCCGCAGTCGAGACGGCGTCAAAGCCGATGAAGGCGAAGAACACGATACCGGCGCCGCCGAGGACCCCGCCCCAGCCGTGGCGAAAGATCCCCTCGTGGCCGACTATCCCCTCGGGTATCAGGTAAGGCGTGTGGTTGCCGGCATTGACGAACTTCCAGCCGATGGCGATGAAGATCAGCACGATGCTGACCTTGACGAACACGATGATCGAGTTCACCGTCGCCGATTCCTGCGTGCCGCGGATGAGCAGCGCGGTGAGCAGAAACAGGATGAGCAGCGCCGGCGCGTTGAACACCCCGTGCACCCCCGCCGCCGAGACCTCCAGCGGTGAGTGACACCACTGAAACGGGATGGCACCGCCGAGGAGGTTATTCAGGTACTCGCTCCAGGCAATTGACACCGTCGCCGCCCCCAGGGCGTACTCGAGCACCAGCGCCCAGCCGATGGTCCACGCCACCAGCTCGCCCATGGTCGCGTAGGCGTAGGTGTAGGCGCTGCCGGCAATCGGGATCATCGCGGCGAACTCGGCGTAGCACAGGCCGGCGAACAGGCAGCCGATGGCCGCCACCACGAACGACAGCGTCACCGCCGGCCCCGCCGCTTCGGCCGAGGCGGCGGCGGTGCGCACGAACAGGTCGGCGCCGATGATGGCGCCGATGCCGAGCGCCACCAGGTGCCGGGCATTGAGTGTGCGTTTCAGGCTTTGGTGACCGTCTCCGGCTTGGCTGAGCAGCGACGCGAGTGATTTTTTACGGGTAAGCGGGTTCGGCACTGGCCCTCCCTCTTGAGTTTTGTCCCTGATCCGAGGCCGCAGCGGCGCCGGCCCGAGGCCCAGCTTCGCAGACAGCAGTGTCGGCAGTGACGATTGCGACGGAGATTCGCGCTAATTCCCCTCACGATACATCGCGACCCGGTCAGAACAAAGCACTCAGTAAAGCGGTCTGCGCAGTTGCCCGAGCGCCCCCAGCCGGCGTACGCTGCGCGAAAATCCCGGGCCAGCGGCCGGCGCTACCGGCCTGTGACCGACGGCCAGCCGGCAGCGGAGCCCCAGCAAGGAGCAGGCGATGAACTTCGGCGCGCGCGCGGTACCAGGCCGGTGTCCCCGGG
>DAOMZC010000187.1:0-9137 GCA_035437965.1 Pseudomonadota bacterium | reverse complement strand
TGTGGCTAAATGTAACGTTCGAGAGAAGGCCCCTGAAATAACCTTCCGCGGCAGCGCGAAGTGCCGGCACCTCACAGACTTCGGTGCGGAACGCGCGCTCCCTCGCGCCTACTTCGCCGGCGCGCGCCCCGGGAGTGGCAGCGGGTCTCCGACTTCCTCATGCAGGAGCTTGCCCTGAGCGTCCACCTCGGCCTGCCACTTGCGAGCGGCGCGCGGGTCGGCGCTGGCCGATACGTAGACATGCCCGACGAGCTGGACGCTGCCGCTCGCGGTGAGCTTGAGCGAGGTCGCAACCGGCGTGTCGAGGCCGCCGTTGCCGCGTCCCAGCCAGTCCCAAACGACCCGCCCGTTGCCGTCGAGCTTCACCAGGCGCGTGCGCGGGCCGCGATTGGACGCGACGTAGCTGAGGACGAACAGGATGAAGCCGCCGTCCGCCGTGGCGACTGCGCTGCCGCCCTCAAATTCGGCGAACCCCTTGATGCTGAGATCGCGCTGCCACAGCACCTTGCCCAGCCGGTCCATGCGCAGCGTGATGGGGCGCGGCGCCTTGGTGCCGATCAGCAGCAGGCCGCCATCTTGCGCCGCCACCACGGGCGCAAACAGGCCCTCCTGGTTGTTCGCCGCGCTCATGTGGTAGCTGTACAGTAGGATTTGCTCCGCGTACGCGTGCGCCTCGCCCCAGGCGAAGCGATTCTGCGCGGTCATCTCGGCCGGCAAGGTTCGCCGCAGCTCGATAAGGCTGCGCACGAAGGAAAACCAGCTCGCCGGCGGGGCGGTGATGAAGCCCAGGTTCTCCGCCTCGTAGGCCGGGTAGAGCGCGGTCAGGGGCTTTATGCACCCGCCCCGCTTCTGCTCGCCGCTCAGCTGCAGATCGCAGAACGGCACGGCGCCCCCGGCGAACGCGTGGTACTGCGAGAGCTCTTCGACCGACATATCCAGCGACAAGCGGCGCCGCGAGTCGAGGATCTCGCTGCGTGCGGAGAAGCTCTGGTAGTCGCGCCGCTCGAGCTTGCTGACCGGAGCCTTGCCCTCGGCGCTGATGGTGACCCGCCCGCGGAGCGGCGACACGATGGTGACCGAGAGGCTGCGCAGCTCGCGCTGCCGGCAGTACTGGTCGATGACCAGGACCCGATCGTTGCGATAGGCGCAGGCCAGGCTGCCCACCAGTCCGTGCCAGGCACCTTTGCCCACAAGCCGCAGCGGCCCCGACAGGGCATCCGCGAGCGCATCGGGCAGCGAATAGGGAGGCGCCGTCACCCCGCCAGGAAGCTGGAGCGCACCGACGGGCACGGCGCCGCTCGCCGCTGCGAAACAGCGCGCCTCGGCGGCCAGCGCCAAGACCGCTACCCAGGCCGCTGCCCACGCGAGCCGCAGAGAAATATGCATGTACCCAGCTTATCAGCTCTGGTCGCTCTTTTGCCCCTGCAAACCTCCGCTAGCAGTGATGTTCCTATGTTATGGATGCACCTTGGAGGCTGGTTCCCATGCCGGGCAGACTGCTTAATCAGGTTTCAGTCTTTCAGTATGTAACATTGCCAAAGGCACCTACCTATCGCGCCATCATTCAGGTCTTCTACGAGGCCAAGCAGCACTACGTAATCGAGCTGCGCGCCGACGACGTCCTAGGCCGTCTGCAGACTTCCGATTTCTATCTGCCGGATCTCGAAGGCGAGCGGGACAGTCTGACCGCGGATGAGAGACGCCAGCGGATCGAAGACGAGCTGGAGCGGCTCGTCCATTATGGGAATCTCGCCCACGGTCTGGATCTGGCAAGAGCGACCAGCCTGAAGGACTTCCATCGGACTCGCTATGTGTACAGGTTGACGGCGGTTGGGGAGTCCGCTCATCGTGCCGTCCTCGAGGTCGAGGCCACCGTAGGAAGGTCCGGCTCGCTTCAGACCGCAATGCTGGTCCGCATTCGGGAAACGCTGGACGAGCTCGCGCAGGCGACGGCTGCACCCGCCCCGCGGCCCGAGCTCCTCTTGCGGTTGCTTCATGACCTCAACGCTGCATTCGATACTCTTACGTCCGAGGCCGGGAGGTTCTTGACCGATCTCGACCGTTACACCGAAGGCCAGCGTACGGAGACAGGCCAACCGCCACCGGCGGGCGCAGGGCAACCGGACGACGAGCGGTTCATCCTGCAGAAGCAAGCCGTGCTCGCCTACATCAGCGGCTTCGTCGAGCAGCTCCGCCGCCTCGCCAGCGCAATCGGCGCCAGCCTTGAGGCAGTGAGGACGCGCAATATAGAGCGCCTGCTGGCCATCGCCGTCACGGCTGCCAACTTGCCGCCCGCGCTGGCTGGGAGTGATCCCACGGCAGGCTGGCTGGCCGAGCAGGCCGCACGCTGGCAGGGCATCTGCTGCTGGTTCATCGGGCACGCCGGCAGCGAGCCGACTGTGGATCGCCTGCGGGCGCTGGCGGTGAGCGCCGTGATCAAGCTGACCCGCGTTCTCGGCCGGCTCAATGAACGGCGGGCCAGCATGGCAGACCGGACGGCTGATTTCCGCTCGCTGGCGCGCTGGTTCCAGCGCTGCGAAGATGATGTTGCGGCCCAGCGCTTGTATCAGGCGGCGTTCGGCCTGTACTGCGCACGCCACCTGCATATCGAGGAAGACAACCCAAGCGCGGCCACCACCGCCTTGTCATTTTGGGAAGCCAAGCCGATTCCGGTGCCGATCCGGCTGCGCAGTCACGGGCAGCTCAGTCATACAGGGCGTCCGGCCGCGGTACGCGACCACAGCAGCGACAAGCAATGGGTCGCCGCCTGCCGCCGCCGCGAGCGAGAGCTCCGGGAGAGAGCGTTTCAGCGCTTCACGGCCCCTGCGCCGATCTGCGTCTCGGATCTGGGCGTGCTGGAGGACAGCGAGCTGGACGCATTCCTGCTCATCCTCGCGGAAGGGCTTTCCGCAGCCCGTGATCGCAACGGCACCCGTCGGGCAAGGACACCCGATGGGCGTTACATAGTGACCCTTGAGCCGCCCCCAGACGCGGATCGCGAGATGGTCATGATCGTGACTCCGCGAGGTCGGCTGCGGTGCCGGGACTACCGGATCCGAGTCGAGCAACGATTCCCGGCAAAGACGCAGAGTGCCGAAGCAAAGGCGCCCGCCGCGTCCCCGGACGGGCAAGACGCAGCCCGCGCCTCCGAGGCAGGAGTTCCATGACCACGCTCAAGACCATCCTCGCCGCCACCGAACGGGATGAGCTGCGCAGCGCTCGCCGCGCTCTATTAGCGCAGCCGCTGATTGTGCAGAGTGCAGAGCCGGAAGCATTTTTTCTCATCGCGCGCCACCGGCAAGCGCTGCGGGAGTGGTTCTCCGAGCAGACGGGCTGGAAGCTGGTCGTCGATCGCGATGCCGGCTTCGCCCGCCTGCACAAAGTGCCGGTACGGATCACGAAAACGCATGGCGCCCACCTGGATGGGAAGCCGCCGTTCAACAAGCGACGCTACGTGCTCCTCTGTCTTACCCTGGCCGTCCTTGAAGAGAGCGCGCCCCAGACCACCCTGGCCAGGATCGCCCAGGAGCTCGAGATCTTGTCGAGCGCGGACGAGGACATCGAGCGCTTCGAGGCAACCGTCATGATCGAGCGCCGGGCGTTTGTCGATGCGCTGCGATTCCTGATGGAGCTGCGCATTTTGGAGATGCGGGACGGCGACGCCGAGACCTACGTCATCAGCCGTGAGCGTGGCGATGCTCTGTTTGATATAAATGACCGGCTGCTCGGCCAGCTCATCGCCACCCCGATCCCGCCAGCGCTGCTCGCCCCCGAGGCGCAAGACCCGGCGGCGCTGCTCGTTGAGCTTTATCCCGAAACCGAGGATGGACAGCGGCAGCGCGCGCGTCACCGGGTGGTGCGCAGGCTGCTCGACGAAGCCGTCGTCTACTATGACGAGCTCGAACCGCGCGAGCGAGACTGGCTCCTGCACAGCCTGGGGTTTGTCGAGACGCTCTTGGAGGAGCAGGTCGGCCTGCACGCGGAGCGGCACCGCGACGGGATGGCGACCATCGACCCGGACGGCGAGCTTACCGATGCCCGGTTCCCCGATGGCGGCTCATCGGTGAAGCACGCGGCCCTGCTGCTGTGCGAGGCGCTGGCCGCGCGGGGAGCTGAAGCGGCTCGCAGCGGCGCCATCGCCCGGGTCGAGACCGCAGAGCTCCTTGCGCTGATGGGCCGCCTGATCGCCGAGTATGGCGAGCGCTGTGCCTGGTCCGTGGCCTACCGGAGTGAAGCGGGCGGAGCCGAGCTCCTCCTAGGCGAAGCCCTGGGCCTGCTGGAGCGCTTCAACCTCGTCGAGCGAGCCCCCGACGGTGTGCGACCACTCCCTGCCATCGCCCGCTTTCGCTCCACAGAGCCCAAGCCTTCTCGCCCGGGAAAACGAGACTCCCGAGTCCCACCTTCTATTTAGGAACCGAGACCATCGCATGAGCCCGAAGCATCCCGAGCCGACTTTCGATCGCTGGCAGTCCCTGCGTGCCGGTATCCAGAACATCTGGGAATACGACGACCAGCGCTTCCTTTTTCATCGTGGGCGACTGCTCCTGCGCGGTGAAAATGAGTCCGGCAAGACCAAGGCCCTGGAAGTGCTGCTGCCGTTTCTGCTGGACGCCAACTTGTCGTCGAACCGGCTCGATCCCTTTGGTTCCCGGTCGCGGCCCATGAAGTGGAACCTGATCAACGACGACACAGATGAAGACCACCGCATTGGCTACGTCTGGCTGGAGTTTGGCCGCAAAGAGGGCGAGGCCGCGCAGTTTTTGACCATCGGAGCGGGGCTACGGGCAAGGCGCGCCAGCGCCGAGGTGGAGGCCTGGTACTTCCTCACGGCGCGGCGGGTCGACCTGGACTTGGCTCTCATCGACGAGCAGAAGGTGCCGCTCACCCGAGCGCGCCTTGCCGAGCAGCTTGGCAAAGATGAGAAGTTGTATGAGAGTCCGGCGGACTACCGCGCCGCCTTGAACCAGCGCCTGTTCGGACTCCCGCAAGAGCAATACACGGCCCTCATCGACACCCTGCTGCAGCTGCGGCGTCCGCAGCTGGCAAAGACGCTGGACCCCGCGGAGCTGGGGCGCCTTTTGTCCGCGAGCCTGCCCGCGCTCGACGGTGAAAAAGTTGATCGCCTGGCCGAAGGTTTCGAGCGGCTTGACCGCCACCGTGCCGAGCGAGACGCCAGCCAGGAAGCCGCCGCGGCGCTGAGCTCCTTCCTGGGAACCTATCGCCGATACGCGCGCTCGGCGGCCAAGGCCCGGGCGCTGGAGCTGACCCAGGCGGACAGCGCGTTCCATAGCGCACGGGCCGTCGTGAAGGACGCCGCGGCCAGGCACACCGATGCCCAGACCCGACTGACGGAGCTGAACCAGAAGATCGACGGCTTGGAGCAGTCGGAGCGGGAGCAGGCAGGCCGCCTCCAGGCGCTGCGGGACTCGACGGAGTTTCGCGCCCTGCGCGAGGTGGAGGGTAGCGAGCGGCTGGCCGCTGAGGCAAGCTCACGTGCCGCCAAAGCCGAGGAGAGGCTCGCCAATACGCAGCAGGAGCTGCGCACCAAACAGAGCCAGCTCGGCGCCCGACGCGCCCGCTGCGAAGAACGCCGGAAGGACCTGAGCATCGTCCTTGACCAGGCTGACCGCCGAGCGCGCGAGGCCGACCTTCACGATGCGCAGCGCGGAGTAGCGGCCCTTTTGGCGCGCGAGGAGCTATCCGAGGCGCGCGGCCTGCTCGACAGCGCCCTCGGGCAGCGCGACAGGGGCATTCAGCGTCTACTTACTGCCGAAAAAGCGGTGGTCAGGGCGGCGCAGGATCATGACCTGGCCAACCGCCGCCATCAAGATGCAGAGGAGGCGGTCGGCGTTGCCGATGGTCGCCTGAGGGAGTGTCAGGCTGCCGAGGAGACTGCGGTCGAAGCCTTCCGCGGGAAGGTAGTATCCTGGGCAGCTGAGCTGACCGAGCTCCGCTTGCCCGCCGAGGCGCTGGTCGGCGTCCTCGATGAACCCATAGAGGGGATGCGCGCGGCGGCGGACGAATTCGCCGGTCGCCATCGCCAGGTCTTGACCGAGCGGCTCGCGACGGTGGGCGCGAACCTCAAGGAGCTCGCTGCGCAGATCCAAAGCGCGCAGGGAGAAGCGACCAGACTCCAGAATCAGGGGCACGCGACGCCGCCCGTGCCGGCCTGGCGAGCCGCACGCGAGCCGATGCGACCCGGAGCGCCGCTATATCTGCTGTGCGAGTTCACTGAAGACGATGTACAGAAGCAAGCCGGGATAGAGGCCGCGCTGGAAGCTGCCGGGCTCCTTGATGCCTGGGTGACACCGACCGGCGAAGTCCTGCATCCAGAGGCAAAGGATGTCTGTCTGGTCCCTCAGCCGCTGGCCGGGCCGACGCTGTTTGATGTCCTCCAGGCTACGCCCGCGGGTGAAGTAGCGGCGTCCGTCATCCATCGCGTGCTGCGCTCGGTGGCGCTGTGCAGCTCAGCTCAAGAGCTGCCGGACGAGCCTGCCGCGGCGATCTCCCAGGATGGGCGTTTCCGTCTGGGACCCCTCCGCGGGAAGGCGGAAAAGCGAGCTCCTGCCTACGTCGGCGCGACGGCGCGTGAACGAGCGCGCAAGCAGAGGCTGGCCGAGCTCGCGCAGCTCCTCTCGGACCTGGAACAGCAGCGCCAGCTTCAGCTGAACGCCAAGCAGGAGCTCGGCGAGCGCCTCCTGGCGATCGACGCGGAGCTGCGCCGCTTTCCTTCGCTGCGGGAGGTGGACGAAGCGCGGGCCGCGGTCAAGTCTGCCGACAAACAGAAGCGGGAAGCCCTGGCCGCCATGGCGAGTGCCCAGGAAGCGCTCCAAAATGCCGCTCGCCAGCTCAAGGCCAAAGAGAGTGCGCGCGACGGTCTGGCCGTCGAGCTCGCGCTCTCCCGCTGGGTCGGTCGGCTGGATGCGCTGCAGCTGCTGACCGGCGGCTACCGCGAGGCGGCGTTCCAGGTCCTCAGGGACGCAGAGATCCTCAGCTCGCTGGTAAGAGATGTTGGCGAGGCGGAGGCCGAGCTGGCGAGTCTCGGCGAGCGGGCGGCGGCGGAACAGGAAGAAGCCGAAGAGACTCGACGTCATTCCGGCGAGCTGTCCGCGCGAGCGCAGGCGCTTCGTGAGGCCCTGGGGGTGGATCCAGCGGAGCTACTCCGCCGGTATGATCAAGCCAGGCAGACTCACAAGGAGACCGGGCGCGCACTGGAGGCTGCCAGGAAGGAGCGACCGGCGCACGATCAGCGGGTGGGCGAGCGAAAAGGTGAGCTCCTCGCCGCGGAAGAGGCTGAGAAGACCTGCGACGACTCGCGCAAGAATGCAGAGGCGGGCTTCAAGCGGCTGGCCCAGCGCGGGATGCTGCGCTTCCTCGCAGAGCCCAGGCCGCGAGGCGTTGACGGCGCTGCCAACGATGATTCCGAACGGGCGGAGCCCGCCGCCTGGAGCTACACCGACACCCTGCATAGGGCCCGGCACGTGGATGCGGCGACCGCAGCCGTCGATCCCTCGCTGAAGGCCCGCGAGAAAGAAGAGAACAAGGTAACCGCGGCCCACCAGGACCTTCAACGCGGCTTGCCAAGAGAAGTCGCGGAGCTCCTCCCCGAGCGGAATGATGGGGTGCTGGAGTATGCGGCCCGGCGTCATGGCCGCATCCAGGATCTGCTTCAGCTCACGCACGAGGTACAAGAGGATGTCGACGAGCACGACCGCCTGTTGACGAGCGAAGAGCGCGGGCTCATCGATCAGTTCCTGAGCGGCGAGCTGTACGAGCACCTGGCGGATCGCCTCAGACAGGCACATGCGCTGGTCGATGGAATCAACGAACAGCTGAAGCAACAACGGACGGCTTCACAGATGCAGCTCCGCCTGCTGTGGGACGTGGTGGAGCGGAAGGAAGGCCAGGAGCAGGTTCCGGCGGGGGCCAAGGAAGCGATCAAGCTCATGCTGCGAGCCAATACGCTGCTGTCGGACAGCGACCGTGAGGCGCTGGCCAGCTTCATGAAGCAGAGGCTGGCGCTGGCGCGCGGTCAGGAGGGCCAGGGAACCTTGCAGCAGCGACTGCTTGCCGCGCTGGATTACCGCGCTTGGTTCACCTTTACGGTACAGAGCCAGCGGCCGCCCACGGGTCAGGCCCCACAGCCAGAGAGAGACCCGTGGCGGGACCTGACCAAGAAGACGCACGGCGAGGGTTCCGGAGGGCAGAAAGCCGTGATGCTCCACCTGCCGCTGTTTGCTGCAGTGAAGGCGTTTTACACCTCGGCCAAAGCGGGGGCCCCGCGCATCATCCTGCTCGACGAGGCGTTCGCCGGCATCGATCGCAAGATGAAAGGGCGGCTCATGGGCTGCTTGCGGGCATTCGACCTCGATTTCCTGATGACGTCCTTCGATGAGTGGGGCTTTTATGAAGAGCTGGATGGGCTGGCGACCTACCATCTGATGCGCGAGCCCGGCCACCGAGGTGTATATACAGAGTGGTTCTTGTGGGACGGGCGCAGCGCCCAGGAAATGGGGCCCGGATGATGACGGAATCCGCGGCGCAGAGCTCCGGTGCTCTTATCGCGTTGCTCGATTCGCCCGGCTATCGCCGGCTGCTCGCGGCGGCCCGCCGCCACCTCGAGCAGTTCGGCGAGGCGGCCCGCCGCCTGACGCTGCACGACTTGCCGCTTGATGAGCAGCGCGCCCTGGCCAGCTTCCTTGGGCTCAAACGCCTGCCGGGAGCGACGATGCGGCTGCGGCTTGACGAGCTTGATCGGGCGCTCCGGGCCTCCCGGGTCGAGCTGGGTCTGCGCGAGGTGCTCGTCCAGCTCGGGGGGCCCCTGACCGACCGTCGCGCCGACGTCCGCGAGCAGCGGGCCAGCGAGGAAAAGCTCTGGACCGATGCCGCGGCTCATCCGGCGCTGGCGAAGCACCCGCGACTGGCCGACTGGCTGTCCGAGCTCCGCCGCCAGGGTCTGCTGCGACGAGCGGCCGGCACCATGGAGCGGCCCGCTTCGGCGGTCCTCGCCCTGCTCCTCGATTTGCTGGGGCGATTGCCCGGAAACGGAGTGCTCCTACAGGTCCTGGCCGGCGAACTCTGTGGCGATGCGCACGCGCTTGATGCAGGTCAGCCGCTTGGTACCCTCCTTGTCCGCG
>DAOMZC010000186.1:0-9180 GCA_035437965.1 Pseudomonadota bacterium | reverse complement strand
CGCGACTGCGTGTCGAGAAAGTAGAAGCCGACCTGGGCGAAGCGCCGCACATCGAGCCCGGCGTGCAGGTAGTTGAGCAGGGTGAGCCCCTGGTTGGCGTCGAGCGCCTCCTGGTGCGCCCCGACGCCCTGGAGCAGCCACAGCGTCACGTCGCGCAGCCCGAACTCCAGCCGCACCTGGCCGCCCAGCTGGTGGGTGCGGCCGAACAGGTACGTGTCGTAGTTCTCCAGCCAGCCCAGCCGATCCCAGAACGCGCCGGCGCGCACGTGCATGCGGAAGCGCAGCCGCGGGCCGAGCGACTCCCAGCGGAAGGTCAGAAACCCCTGCGCGATGCCCCACTGGCGATCGAGGAGCGGCCGCGCCCAGTCCGAATAGAGCGAGCCCATGAGCGCGACGTCGCCGGAGAGGTACTTGTTGCCGGCGGAGAAGTAGATTTCCGACCAGTCGGACTCCTGGGTGCGCAGGTACTGGAAGCCGGAGCGGAAGTAGTCATCGTCGACGAGCCACGGGCTGTGGATGTTGTAGCCGGAGTCGCCCGCCTGCCCGCCGCCGTTGCGGCTGCGGAATGAGACCCGCAGCGGGGCGCGGAAGTAGCCGCGGACGCGCAGGTCCACCGGGCCGATCGATACCCCGACGCCGGGCTGGGCCTCACGTCCCTGGACCGTGTCAGCCGCCGCCGCGGTGCTGGCCACCGCTGGCTTCTCGCTGGTCGCCGGCTGCGCCACCGGCGGCTGCGCGGTCGCGGGCTGCTCGTCGGCGGTCGGCTCGGCGGGGGCGGGGTTCGGGCTGGTCTCGAGGTTGGTGCTCGGGTCGGGGCGACCCTTGACCGCGGGATCGGGGGTGCCGGCGGGCGGCGCGCCCTGGACTTCGGCGCCGGACCCCGGGGCGACGCCCGGGTCGTTCTGGGCCAGACGCGCCTGCCCCGACCGCGCCAGGAGGAGCAGGCAGACCGCAAGCAGGAAGCCTCCTGCGCCCGGCCTCGACTGGCTTGCCCGTCTCCGGCCGCCCGACCGCCGCCCGACCACTGGCCGCTCAACCGCCAGCCGCCCGATCGCCAGCCGCTCGACCGCCAGTCGCTCGACCGCTGGCCGCTCGACCGCCGGCCGCCCGATCGCTAGTCGCTTGACCGCCAGTCGCTCGACCGCTGGCCGCTCGACCGCTGGCCGCCCGATCGCTGGCCGCTCGACCGCCGGCCGCTCGACCGCTGACCGCGGCGCGGGCGAGCTTTTCCCCACTGCGCCAACCCAGTCGATTGGCTTGTTCATAGCGACCGCCGCGATCGTCGCACCGTGAGCCGCAGGACGATGAGGGCGAGCGCCCCCAGCGCCAGGCCAGGCGGACCGCCCCCCGCGTCCGCGCGCCGGCCCAGGGTGCACAGGCAGGCCCCGACATACGGCACCGCGTCGGCGTTCGGCGCGGGCGGATTGGTGACGATTCCCCCGTCGGAGTTGCCGGGGTTGTCGATCCCGCACTTGTAGGCGCGACCGCTCGTCTTATTGCCGTTGCCATCGCCGCAGTCGTTCGGCTCGACGAGGCCAGAGCGATCGAGCAGGGTCAGGATGTAGGCGCCGCCGCCATAGCCGACCATCGGGATGCTGCCCGCGTACTTGCCGACGGCGCCGTCGGCCCGCACCGCGTTGTAGAGCTCGGGCAGGAGGAAGAAGTTGGCGCTCGCCTTGTCGATGACCGGCTGGAGGATGCCGTTGGCGTCGGGCTCGCGGCCGGTCCGCCACAGCGCGTCGGCCATCCGCAGGTCGATGAGGATCCACTCGTTGTTGTCGTACGAGGACTTGCCGTCGTCGTTGCGCTTGAAGCCACCGCTCTCGACGCGCAGCTGGTTGATGAGGCTCAGCGTCGCCTTGGCGGTCTGCCCGGAGTACTCGGCCTGGGTGAGGATGTTGAAGGTGAACGCCTCGACCACCGCGCCGTCGTGGTACTGGTTCATCGCCAGCCCCTCCAGCGACCCGGCCAGGGCCCCCTGCGGGTCGACGAAGGCGGCGAGGAAGCCGGTGCGCGCCTTCTTGGACAGCGCCCTGTAGGTCGCCGCGTCGCCGCCCTGCCCACTCTTCTGGGCGAGCTGCGCCATGTCGCAGAAGCCGCGGATCGTCGCCAGGGTGGTGTAGGCGTAGTGCTTCTTGTTGGCGTCGTGGGCCTCCCAGATCGACGAGTCGGCCTTGGCGATGCCGGTGGACTCGGTGTTGGCGGCCAGCGGCTGCGCAACGCCGCGCAGCAGCGCCTCGTACACCGTCGGCCCCAGGCGCGTGCTCGTGCCCAGCCAGGCGGTGTCGCCCGAGGCATCAACATACTGACGGGCCGCCCACAGCATCAGGCCCCAGCCGTCAATCTCGATGTTCGGGGTCTGCTGTCCGGAGTAGTCGGCCTCCTCCTCGCCGTTGCCGAAGTAGCGGCACACCGAGACGCGGTAGCTCTGGCCGCTGACGTAGGAGCTGAACTTGCTCGAAGGCTCGGCGTTGAGGAAAAACTCCAGCGCCAGCTTGGCCTCGGCGTGGTGGCCCATGCGGGCGAGCGCGACGATGGCGTACATGCCGTCGCGCACCCAGCCGGTGTGCCACTCGCCGGGCGGCAGGCTGGCCAGCATCATGCCGTAGTTCTTGCGGGTGGCGGTGTACGGCTCGCGCACCTGGCCCATGCGCAGCACCGCTTCGCTCTGCCGCCACAGCTTCTTCTCGTTGTCGGTGCACAGGGCGAGCTCGGCCGGCGGCGGCTTGCGCCAGCGATCCCACTCGGAGCGCGCGTCGGCCAGCAGCTGCTCGGGACCGCGGCCGTTCACCCAGGTCTTGAACTGCGCGATCGTCGCGTCGGCCGCCGCGCTGTCGGCGACGAACAAGACGGCGACGCCCAGCCAGCCCGACCCCTGCAACGACCCCTGGAAGGCCGGGACGATGTCGGTCCCCTTGCAGGTCTTGTTGTCGCCCAGGCTCTGGCCCGCCTTCACCTTGGAATAGACGTTGTCGCAGTCGATGTGAGCGGTCGGGGACAGCGGCACGTAGATCATTGCGCCGCCGCCGGCTCCGGTCTCGATCAGCGAGGCTCCGTCGGCAGCGACGCGCAGCGCCTCGCCGTTGGCGTTGGGGCTGTCCGGGGTGCCGTCGCCGAGGTGGAAGTTGAAGAGGGTGAAGCCGTCGCTGGCGGCCGGCGCGTTGAGCAGCGCGATCATCGCGTTGCCCTCATAGCCAAAGGGAGCGTAGTAGTAGGTCTGGGCGCTCGTGCCGGCGATCGAGAGCGGGACCTGGATGATGTTGGTCTCGTCGAGGTAGCCCGGCTCGCCGGCGGTGCCCTCGTTCAGCCAGCCGCCGCCGCCGCCGCCGCGGAGGCCGAAGTAGAAGTCGTAGGCGAGCTGGCGCCGGCCGAGGCCGTCGGACTTGGGATCGCCCGGGCGCGGGGCGAGGTAGCGGTAGGGGTGCTCCAGGAAGTGGGTAATCTTGTTGCGCGCCGTGTCGTAGAACTGGAACCCGTGGCCGTTGCCGGTCGTCAGATAGGGCCAGGTCCGCTGCGGCTTTTCGGCCGCGACCGGGTGAGCCGAGGCGAAAAAGAGCATCCCGCAGAGCGCCCCGAGCAGTGCGTCCCGGGCGCGGCGAGCGGCGCAAGCGAGCGCCCCCGGCGAGCGGCCGGCGCGGGGTCTGGGCGAGCGCTGCGCGGTGCTGCGAGTCCATAAAGGCTGCATGCGGCGCAACCTAGCCCGCGGCAAATTGAGGTGTCAACCGCCGCGGCTCGACCGGCCTTTGGGTCGGGCGGCGGTCGGATCAATAGGTAGCGCTGTTCTCGATCGCCCCGATGCTGTGCTGATCCTTGGAGGCCAGCACCAGATCCGGAATGCCGCGCCCCGAGACGCTGACATCGCCAACGGCCAGCGCCGTCACCGGGGCCAGCCCCGCCGGCGCAGTCGGCCCGACGAGCCCGCTGAAGCGGCCGTCCCCCTGGTTTAACAGCATCACGACCTGGGCATTGCTGGCCACGACGAGGTCGTCCAGCCCATCGCCATCCAGGTCGCCCACCCCCAGCGCGCTGGGAGCGGCAACGGCCAGCCCGCCGAGCACCTGCTGCACCGCCCCCGTCAAAGAATCGCTGGCCACCAGCGCCCCCCGACTCCCGACCCAGATCGACACCGTGCCCGTCGGCGACAGCGCGATCAGCTCCGGCTGCTCATCCTCGGTGAGCCTCCCCGCGCCGAGCATCGTCTCGTGAGGGAGCGCTGTGCTCGCCCCCACAATGTCAATGGCAGTGCCGAGCGTTCCGTCACGAAAGACCCTTAACATGGACGGCGCGCCATTGGCGGTGATGATTGCGGCAAAGAGGGTTCCATCGAAAGCCCCGCACATAGAGGTTATTCGATTGAATGATCGAACTGTGAGCATTCCGTTGCAACCGGAATCAAGTGGACAGGTAACGAACGCTGCCTGTGGCCCGGTTGCGTCGTACTCTGCTAAAAAGAAACTAGTTTCCGTTAGCCCAATTCCTGTTGAAATGTATTGAAATTTAGTTCCTTGATCTAGATAATTACTAGGGAATATTGGACTTGAGTAGCTTTTATAATTCTGCATTTGTGAGACTACAATCATGTCCCCTTTGTCAAAAAAATATTCACCTACTGATTGCCTTATCAACCCATTCCCTGTTGCATCTCTAAAATTCAGTGTGAGGATTTTTTTTTGAGCAATTCCAACCCACACTGGCGTAGGGCCAACTTTGCTGACTGGGCCAACTGCAAACGGCGCCGGCGCATTCTCCAGCCTCGGTTCGATAAAGAATCTCACCGGGGCTTGGGCTCCGGAGGGGGTCGTTACCTGCGCCGGGCCGAGGGTCAGTGCGGCCAGGTCGGTGCTGCCGAGCGTCCGCTGCAGGTGGCCTTGGGCGTCGAGTACACCCAGGGGCAGCGCGACCGAGCCCTGCTTGAGCTGCACGCTCTGGCCGGCGCGCGAGGCGCCACCGTCCACTTGCAGAACGGCGCCGGCAGTGACGGAGATTCGCGCGGGGGTGACTTGCAGCCCTGCCCCCATATCCGCGCTCATATCGGTGGCGCTCTGGCTGAAGTTTGCGACACAGCCGCCGCCTGCGTCGTAGCGGGAGAACATCGCCAGCGCGCCAAGGGCCAGAATCTTCAGCGTCTGCATGCTATCACTGGACCTTCTCGGCCTGGGGAGCCGCCTGAGGAGTCGCTGCCTGGACCGGGACAAAGAGGGTCAATAACATTCCCCCGGTCAGCGCCGCGGTAAGCGCGTACCCGACTCCGTAGAGTGCCTTATTATCATATCGGCAGTCCTGCACCGCGAGCGGGTCGTCGGCGCACGGCGGTAGCGCCGGCTGGCCATCTTTGACCGACCAGAAGATCGAAGGGATGAGGATCCCGAGCGCCGCCGCCCCGAGCACGCCGGCAATGATCTTGCGTCGCGTCGGCAGCGGCGCGCGCCCAGCGGGGGGAGCCGCCGCGGGAAGCGGCCCGCTCGCCGCGTCGAGGACCCGCGCCGAGCTCTCACCGACCGACCGGACCCCCGCGCCTTGCTGCAGGCGCGCCCGGTACAGGCGGAAGGTCTTGTCGCTGAGATCGTTGAGCTTGGTCAAAAGCTCGTCTGGGCCGCAAGCGTCGCACACCGACTCGGTCTGCACCGGCAGCCGGCGCTGCACGTCGAACAGGGCCAGCGTCACGAAGTAGCTCTGCGGGCCGCTGTCGCGGAGGCTGACGGTCACCGCCAGCCCGGCGTGCTCACGCCGCGCCAACTGCTCCAGGCACTCGCCGTCGCTGCACAGCCGCTCGGCGGGCGTCAGGCGGCTGCTCGCGGCGAGGGTCTCGCCGGTCAGCCGCAGGTGCTCCTCAAGGCCCCGGGCAAGCCGCGCCTCGCCGCGCTGCCCGCGCGTGACCCCGACGAGCAGGACGGTCTCCTCGGCCGGCACGCCTTGCGCCTGGCTCCCCCGCGGGAGCTGGCCCACAAGCCCAATCAGGGCAGCCAGGAAGACCGGTTTTGCAGAGGCACGCATGCGACTTGCTCCAAGGCGGGCCGACCGGCCCACGAACCTGCGTAGGCTACGCGATGGCTTCGCGTTCCGGCAACCCTTACGGCGACGCTCGGGATCGCGCAATGAATGAGCTCGCCATGCTCACCAAGCGCTCTCGACCGAAGCGTTGACCGCAGCGAGGCGGCGGCGTAGTGTCGGTCTCTTTGACCATGGGCCCAGGTGAAAGTTTATGAAGACGCGGCCAAAGCTCGTCGAGATCATCGGCGCCCCGCTCGATCTGGGGTGCAACCTTCGCGGCGCCAACATCGCTCCGGCGACGGTGCGTATCGCCGGCCTCCAGGAGAAGCTGGCGGTGCTGGGAGTCAAGTCGATCGACGGCGGCGATGTCGCCGTACCGCTGCGCGAGACCCTCGGAGAGGGGGCGGCCAAAGAGCGCTACCTGACCGTGATCGCCTCGGTCTGCGATGAGCTGTTCGCCCGCGTAACGGCGTCGCTGCAGGCGGAGCGATTTCCGCTCATCATCGGCGGCGATCACAGCATCGCGGTGGGGACGATCAAGGGCGCCGGCGACTACTTCCACCGTCAGGGCGGCCAGCTCGGCCTGGTGTGGATCGACGCCCACGCGGACATGAACACGCCAGGGACCTCACCGTCGGGGAACCTGCACGGTATGCCGCTGGCATCGGTCCTCGGCCTGGGCCACGACCGCTTTGTCCACGTCGGTGGCTGCGGGGTGCGCGTGCGGCCCGAGAACGTGGCGCTCATCGGCATCCGCAACCTCGACGAGGGCGAGAAGGAGTTCGTGCGCCAGACCGGCATCCGCTATTACACGATGACCGACATCGACCAGCGCGGCATGTACGCCTGCATCAGCGAGGCGATGGACGATCTGGCGCAGCGCTGCAGCGCGGTCCACCTGTCGTTCGACATGGACGGCGTCGATCCGCTGTACGCCCCGGGCGTCAGCACGCCGGTGACCGGCGGACTGACCTACCGCGAGGCCCACCTGGCGCTCGAGGTCGTAGCGGCGCGGGGAATCCTGCGCTCGATGGAGTTCGTCGAGATCAACCCCATGTACGACAGCAACCATCAGACCTCGCGCCTGTGCATCGAGCTGGCGATGTCGGCGCTCGGCAAGGCGATTGTCTAGCCGCCGTTCCGACGACGCCGCCGCCGGCTGAGACCAGCAAGAAGTGGAGGCCGGCGCAGTGGCCAAAAGACCCAGTGGCTAACAGACAGACATGGAGCGAGCGACCGTGCTGCCGCGCTACTTGATTGCGGATGTCGACGATACGTTTACGGTCGGCGGGCACATCCACCCGGCGGTGCTGGCGGCGGTGGCGCAGGCGAGCGCCGCGGGCATCGAGCTCATTCTCAATACCGGGCGGCCGGCGGGCTATGGTGCCGCGCTGCTCAGCTATCTGCCCAGCGTGAGCGCCGTGATCGTCGAAAACGGCGGCGCCTGGCTCGACCGGCGCGGCACGCAGGTGCCGACTAGCGCCGACCACGGGGAGCTGCCGCTCCAGTTCGCCGTACCGCCACCAATAGATCTGCGCGAGCGGCTGTGGGCGCTGCGGCAGCAGGTAGCGCGGCGGATGGGCCTCACGCTGCAGCCCACCGCCGACAGCGCCTACCGGGTCACCGACCACACGGCGGTGCGCACCCTGCCCGCCGGCCCCGCCGGGGCGGCCATCCTCGCCGCGATGAGCGCGGTCGTCGCCGAGGAGAGCGCCGGAGCCGGCCGCATCCTGGCGAGCTCGATCCACATCCACTTCATGCTCGACGGCGAGCGGCCACGCAGTAAGGCCCTCGGGGCGGTCGCGCTCCTCGGCGGGCGCGGCATCGCCGACCCGGGCGCCGAGCTGGCCCGGTTCGCGGTGGCGGTGGGCGACAGTGCCAACGACGCCAGCTTGTTCGAGCCGGGACGCTTCGCGCTGTCCGTCGGGGTTGCCAATATCGAGCGCTATCTGCCCGAGCTCGGCGGGCTGCGCCCGCGCCATCTCACCAAAGCGGCCGAAGGTCTCGGCCTGTGTGAGCTCATCGCCGATCTGCTGAGCGGCGCGCTGTCGCTGCCGCCCTGGTAGCCTGCGGTAGGCTGCGCTCCTTCATGTAAGAGATGGAAGGAAAGCGGCTGGCTGCGCGGGCGACGCCTCGGTTCGCGCAAGTCGGGCGGGGCAGCGCAATGTTTCCAAACAGCGCTAAATTCAGCGCCAGCCGGGGATTTACTTGCCGTCGACTAACTGTCGGCTGCAAAATAAACCTTCGCCGGTTATAACCGACCTGAACAAGTGGACCCTACCGGCGAGTCCCCGGTAAGCCGGTGCGTGAACCGGTGAATGAGAAACAGCCATGCCCATGGATCGCTCTGAACCCAAAAGCGCCGCGCCTTCGTCGGCGGGCTCTGTCCCCAAGGCACCTTCTACCAGCCACGGCGCCGCCCCGGGTGCCGCGGCACCGAGCCCCTCCTCGTCGCTGCCCCGGCCCTGGCTGGTCCGCAAGCGCGGCTCGGCAGAGGTGCTGCGCTGCCCGGATCTGACCACGCTCCGGCAGTGGATCGTCGAGCGGCGGATCGCTCGCGATGACGAGATCTCGCGCACCGGGCAGCGCTTTCGGCGGCTGGGCAGCGTCGTGGAGTTCGAGTCGCTGTTCTACAGCGCCGAGCAGGAGCGCGCGCGTCGGCGGACCACCGGCCAGTTCACCCCGGCGCCGGTGCCGTCGGCGCCGATCGGCGCGACCTCGTCCCCGCGCTTGACCCCGGTTCCGACGCCGGTCGCCACGACTCCGGGTGCGGGGGCGCCGAGCCCGCGGCCGACTCCGGTGCCGGCAGCGGCGGCTGTCGAGGCCAAGAAGCCCGAGCCCGTCGAGGTCAAGAAGCCCGAGCCCGTCGAGGCCAAGAAGCCCGAGCCCGTCGAGGCCAAAAAGCCTGAGCCGGTGGCGGCGGCGGAGAAGAAGCCGACCGATTCCGCCGCGGTGGGCACCGTGAAGGTCACTCCGCCGACGGGGCTTGCCGCTCCCTCGGGGGGCCTGAGCCCGATGCGGCTCGCGCGCAAGGATCCAAATCGGGGCAAGCCGCAGGCGATGCCCGGCATGGCCGGCAGCGTCCAGGCGGCGATGCGGGCAGCCGGGACCTCGCCCGCAAAAGCGGCACCCGCGGCCCCGAGCGAAGCGAAGCGACCCGACCCGGCCGCGTCTCCCGGCCGCTCCGCC
>DAOMZC010000185.1:0-9208 GCA_035437965.1 Pseudomonadota bacterium | reverse complement strand
GAGCACGATCTGCCGCGCACCGGCGCCCCCTGCGCGACCCGGCTGTGCCTGCGCGGCGCCCTGGGCCTGGCCCCGACTCTGTCCGGCGAGCAGTCCGGCTGGGTGCAGGTGGGCATGTCCTCGACAGTCGATCCGGCGACCTTCGCGCGGCCCCCGCTGAGCGCCATCTTCACCGTCGATGTGTCCGGCTCGATGGGGTGGGATTACAAGACCCAGAGCGGGGACTATGTACGGGCGGCGGCGCTTGCCGACCGCCTGCTGCGCAGCATCGCCGAGCGCCTGGGCCCCGAGGACCACGTCACTTTGGTAACCTACGGCAGCAGCGCCAGCGTGGTCCTCAATGTGACCGCCGGCGGCTCACCGCAGGTCATCGCCGCCATCGACTCTCTGCACACAAACGGCTCGACCAACATGGAGGCCGGACTGAAGCTGGCCTACCAGGTCGCCGACCGCGAGCTCGGCGCCGGTCGCCAGGTCCGGCTGTTCCTGTTCACCGACGAGCAGCCCAACGTCGGCCTCACCACCCCCAGCGAGTTCCAGGGCCTTGTTCAGCACGGCGCCGACCGCGGCGTGGGAATCACCATCTTCGGGCTGGGCCTGGGCCTGGGTCAGCCGCTGCTCGACGCGATGTCCCACCTGCGCGGCGGCAACGCCTTCTCCCTGACCCGGACCGAGCAGGTCGCGACGCTGTTTACCGAGAGCTGGCCGTGGATGGCCAGCCCGATTGCCTACGATCTAAAGGTCGCGCTCACTCCCGCCGTCGGCTACCAGCTGGCCGACACCTACGGCTTCCCCGGCGCCAAGGGCGAGGCCAAGCTCGAGGTGAGCACCGTCTTCCTAAGCCGCAACAAGGGCGCGCTGCTTTTGCGCGTGCGGCAGAGCGACACCACCGCCCCGGTCGGCTTGCAGGTCCAAGGAGCGCTCGGATACGAGAACCTCGACGGGACGCAGCAGAGCCAGACCCTGGACGTCAGCTACCGCAACGAGCCGCTGGACAGCCGCGGGATGTACTTTGCCCAGCCGGCGGTGGGCAGCTCGGTGGCGCTGGCCATCCTGGTCTCCGGCATGCACGACGCAGCGGCGAGCTACAGCACGAGCGCAAGTCAGGCGGTAGGCCAGATGGAGAAGGTCGTCGAGCGTATCACCGCCGACCGGGCCAGCCTCGGGGACGCGAGCCTCGATGTCGAGGTCAAGCTCGCCGCGGATCTGCTGGCGCTGATGAAGATCGGCGCCTCCCAGGAGTCCTTCTACGGCCAGGCGCAGTAGCCGCACCGACGGTCTGGCTGCCCCTGGCTGCTCAGGCCAGGTTGCGGGCGGGGGGAGGCGAGTCGCGCCGCGTCGCCAGACGGACTCCGCTAGAGCCGTCGGAGCCGACCGTGAACTCGATGTCGGCGGCCTCCAGGACCCGCTTGATGGACAGGAGGTCCACCAGGTCGAGCGGGCGACCGCTCTCGAAGCGAGAAATGGACTGACGAGCTACGTCAGCCAGGTTGGCCAGCTGCGCCTGCGACCAGCAGAGCAGCTCCCGGGCAGCCTGGCACTGATGAGGGGAAATAGTCCGCGGGCCAAACATGAGTGACTCATACCACATATTGGCCCGGCATTTATCCCTAATTGTCCAAAATTACCTCTAATTTAACCAGACTCATCCGCAGTCAGAGTTGTGGAGTATGGTGGCCGCTCGATTTTTCCCCCACTCATTTGGAAGCGAGAGGCAAGAGGTCATAGGATGAAGACTGCAAATTTCTGGTCCCAAAAAGGACTGCGGAGCCTGGTCGTCTGCGCGCTTTTGTCCGGCGCTTCCTGCGGCGGTGAGCTGCAGGAACCAACTTCTGCGCCGGCGGCCCTGCTCGCCTGCACCGGCGTCCGCTCGGCGGTGCCGCTCGCCAAGCGGCCCGTCGACATCATCGTCGTCGTCGACAACTCGGCCAGCATGACCGACGAGATCGTCGCCATCCAGAACAACATCAACCGCAGCTTCGCCGACTCCCTGAGCCGCAGCGGCCTGGACTACCGCGTCATCCTGGTCGCCAGCCACGGCGATGCGCTGACCCGGCAGTCGGTGTGCGTGACGGCGCCGCTCTCCACCAACCCCACGTGCAGCCCGGTCCCCGCCCAGCCCGGCCTGAACCCGCCGCGCTTTTATCAGTACAGCATCGAGATCGGCAGCACCGACTCCCTGCAGCGCCTTCTGAACTCCTATAACGGTGTGGAGAAGGACCAGTTCGGCCTGGCGCCGCTCGGCTGGTCGCAGTGGCTGCGCAGCGACGCCTTCAAGGTGTTCATCGAGATCACCGACGACAACTCGGCGCTGTCCGAGACGCTGTTCGACACCCAGCTGCTGGCCAAGACGCCGCAGCAGTTCGGCGACGCCAGCAGCCGTAACTACGCCTTCTATACGATTGGCGGCTTCAAAGAAAACACCCCCGCCACCAAGGCATGGGAGCCCACCGATCCGCTGCAGACTTCCCTGTGCACCACCGGCGGCGGCGCCGTCAACCCGAGCACCGTCTACCAGCGCCTGAGCATCCTCACCGGCGGCCTGCGCTTCCCGATCTGCCAGTACGCCAGCTTCGACGCGGTGTTCACCAATGTCGCCAGCGGCGTGGTCTCCGGGGCCCGCGTGGCGTGCGATTTCCCGCTGCCCGCCCCGCCGGCCGGCGAGAAGCTAGACCCGAGCACGGTGCGGCTCGAGTACACGCCGCTAGGCACCGGCACCGTCACTCCCTTTGCCCAGGTCGCGAGCGCCGCCGCGTGCGCGCCGAATTCCTTCTACATTGATAAGGACAGAGTCTTCATCTGTCCGGACTCCTGCAGCCTGGTGCAGAAGGACAGCAAGGCCAAGGTCGAGGTGATCTACGACTGCCTGACCCAGCCTAACGGCAGCGCCTGCACCACCGGCAGTCAGTGCAGCAGCACCTTCTGCGTCGACGGAGTCTGCTGCGACGCCGCGTGCGGCGGCGGCGTGGACGGCGACTGCCAGGCGTGCAGCAAGGCCAAGGGCGCGGCGGCCGACGGGACCTGCGGCCTGGTCGCCCCCGGCACCACCTGCCGCGCCGCCGCCGGTCCGTGCGACAGCGCCGAGGTGTGCAGCGGCGCCAGCCCGCGCTGCCCCGTGGACAAGCTCAAGTCGAGCTCCACCACCTGCCGCGCCGCCGCCGGACCCTGCGACACCGCCGACAAGTGCACCGGCACAAGCCCCCTGTGCCCGGCCGACAAGCTCAAGACCAACACGACGGTCTGCCGCGCGGCGTCGGGCCCCTGCGATCTGGCGGAGTTCTGCAGCGGCACCAGCGTCGCCTGTCCCGCCGATCAGTTCAAGCCGATCATCGCCATCTGCCGTCCCGCCGCCGGCGCCTGCGACCTGGTGGACTACTGCACCGGCGCAAGCCCCGCCTGCCCGCCCGACGACTTCGTCCCCGCCGGCACTGTCTGCCGCGCCGCGGTGAGCAGCTGCGATCAGGACGAAATCTGCAGCGGCACCCGCGCCGCCTGCCCCGCCGACCAGCTCACCCCCGACGGCACCACCTGCCCCGGCGGCACCTGCAAGGCCGGCATGTGCATCTGAAGTAGGACTTATGGCTCCCAATCGGGCAAAGCAGGCAACTTTTGCCCGCGGGCAAGCTCTGCCTCCCTCGTTTGCGCAAGCTCTGCCCGAAACCCCCTTCCGGACTCCCTAAATCCTCCTTTTTTGGCGTTTTTGCGCTGGCACGCCGCTTGAAATAGCCCTCAAGCAACCAAGCAACACCGATTCACAAACCCAAAAAAGGAGATTCCCAATGTTCACCAAGCTCAATAAGACTGCACTGCTGTCGACCCTGTTCGTCCTCCCCCTGTTCACCGCCGCCTGCGGTCAGCCCGAGGAGCTCGGCAACGAGGGCATCCCCGAGGACGCCATCGCCACCACCCAGTCCGCCCTGTGCACGGATAACGGCGTCCCGAGCTTCTCCAAGCAGCTCGTCCTCGGCGATGTC
The DNA here is from genome assembly GCA_035437965.1 of Pseudomonadota bacterium. Taxonomy (GTDB): domain Bacteria; phylum Myxococcota_A; class Polyangia; order Palsa-1104; family JAEUJZ01; genus CALFML01. The sequence continues at coordinate 5,234 of DAOMZC010000185.1, read as the reverse complement.
GGCGGCACCGTCTCCGCGACCTCCCCGGACACGTACGGCTCGGCGCTGTGCAGCGGCCGCTTCGTGGTCGAGGCCACCGGCACCGCGGGCAGGCCCAACATCACGGCCAGCGCCACCGACGAGGGCCCCGGGCTCAGCCAGGCCAGCTGCGGCAGCGGCTCGGTGAGCATCCTGGTCTACGGCTTCAACGGCGTCTCTTGGAGCCAGATCGGCGGCGAAAAGACGGCCACGGGCGTGTGGACCCCCAGCCCCTTCGGCGGTCCGAGCTACTGCCAGATCGGCACCGGCATCAGCGTCCCCAGCACCTACCAGAAGGTGCGCGTCGCCGCCAAGTCCTCGCTGAAGACTGTGTTCGGCCCGGTCACCCGCAAGGTCACCGCGACCATCTTCTCGCACTACTAGAGTCCGGTCCTCCCAGACCAGTCCCGATGCCGGCGGCAAAGACTGCCGGGCATCGGGACTCGCTTGTCCTCGGCGCGGTATTCATTACGGACCTGAACATATTGACAGTACAAACATTCTATGGCTTTGATATCCTTAAAGAAAAGGCGGAGCCATGCTAGGGACACAAATCAGACAGAAAGACGGGGTCTTTTACTTCATCTCCTACCCGGCGGAGGACCTGCTTGAGCGGGTCCGCTTCATCAGCCGCTTTTACAGCGAGGACGACAAGATCGCCGCCGAGGAAGTCGCCGAGGGCGACGACGTCGGCCGCTTCATCTCCCGCATCGAGCGCACCGACAAGGCCTTCCAGCGCGAGCTGTCCAAGCAGAAGGTCGCGGCGATCGAGAACTTCTACGAGACGGCGATGACCCAGCCGCCGATTCCCGGCACGGTCCTCCTGTTTACTGCCGAGACTCTCAAGTTCGATCCGGTGGGCAGCTTCGAGAACGTCGGCAACCTGGAAGAGCCGCTCGGCAAGTACCTGATCATCGATGGTCAGCACCGGCTGGCGGCGCTGCACTTCTATCGCCAGCACCACCCCGAGGAGGCCAAGACGATCGCGGTGCCGTGCATCATCTTCGATGGGCGCAGCGAGGACTTCGCCACCGAGATGTTCGTGACCATCAACTCCACCCCCACCCGCATCAACAAGAGCCACCTCATCGATCTGTACGAGAAGGTCTCGTGGGGGGCGCCGGACAAGAAGTTCGCCGCCAAGCTGGCCGAGCGGCTCTATGGCGAGGCCGACAGCCCGCTGCGCTACAAGATCAACCGCCTCGGCGGGCGCTCCAGGCAAGAGAAGTGGATCCTGCAGGCCGAGCTTTATAACGAGCTTTATCGCTGGGTCCAGGCCGACTGGAAGGAGCTCGGCGGACGCGTCGGCGCCGGGCGAGCGAGCGCCGAGATCGATCGCTGCTACGACATGGTCCGCGACTTCCTTAAGGCCGCCGAGCGGGTGTGGGGCGACACCTGGGGCAGCGCCGGGCACATGGTGACCCGCCCCGTCACCCTCAAGGCCATGCTGCGCGTGCTCGGCGATCTGGCCCGCGAAGACAGCGAGCCAGCCGAGGGCCGCCGGCGCCGCTGGGAAGAGCGACTGCGCCCGTGGGAGGCGCTGCGGCGTGACTTCCGCGCCGAAGGCTTCTACGAGCGCTTCCCCGCCCGCGGTCAGACCGAGCGCGTGGCCCGAGTCTACCGCGAGCTCGCCCGCCTGCTCGGCCTCCTCGCCAAGGCCGCCCCCGAGAAAGAGGCCCGGCCGCGCCGCGCCGTCAAAGAGCTCCTCAGCTCCCTGGAGCCGACCCCCGCCGCCGGTCCCTAGCCACCCCAGCCGCTACGCCGGGCCGCTCATGCAGACCTCCAGGTGCAGGTGGGCAAGGTCATTGCCGCCCTTGCACTGCTCCGCGCCGCCCCCACCCTTGCCGTCGTCGCCCGGGCGCAGCCACAGATCGTAGGGCGGGGGAGGGGGGTTGTCCCAGTCGCAGGCGACCTGCTGGCAGGCTCCCTTCTGCAGGATGCTGCGGGTACGTCCGGTACAGATCAAGCGGGCGCCCGGCTGGCGCGGATCGCCCAGGTAGAAGGTCGCCGGGTAGCTCGCCGGCAGCTCCGCGCTGCCGCGGTTGCAGACCACCCCGCCCAGCCGGAACAGCTTCACGCAGTCGCCGAGGTCCGGCGGCAGCTCGATGCGCGTGGTGGCGTCGGGCCGCGGCGGCTGGCTGCTCGCCGAGCCCTGCACGTTCTGCCGGTAGTTGTTGTAGCTCTTGTAGTTCGGCTTCTCGCTGAGCGGCACCGTGCCGTCGTCGTTGATGTTGGTGATGTGGTAGCTGTGCTGGTTCCACATCGGGCGTGACGGCAGCCAGCGGTTCAGCGGATCGACGAAGACGCGCACCCCGTAGGTCGGCCCCGGGTGATCGATGCCGAGCTCGCGCGGGAAGGAGCCGATGCGGCACGCCCCGCCCTGGACGTTGTCGGAAGTGACGACGATCTCGGAGTGGCCGTCCCCGTCGGTGTCGGCGATGATCGGCTCCTCGACGATGGTGCCCGAGGTGACCGGCGCCGCGAACAGCTTCTTGCCCTCGCGGCCGCTGAACACGCGCAGCCAGCACTCATCGCGATACACGACCTCGGCGGCGCCATCGCCGTTGAAGTCAAACACCGACGAGCCCGTCGAGCCGGACGAGGTATCCTGGATTCCCGCCTGCCACAGCACCCCCGCGTCCATTCCCTTGCACTTGGCCGGCACCGGACTCTGGAGGCAGTCCGGCGAGTAGACGTAGTAATAGTGCGAGCCGGCGGTGGCGAACTCGGGGCGGCCGTCGCCGTCGAAGTCCGCCACGGTGGGCGGGCCGCCCCAGCCGTCCACCGCCGCGGTCGGCGCCATGATGAAGCGGTCGTGGACGTAGTCGATGATCGCGACCTTCTGATCACCGGTCCGCGAAGAGACTAGGACGATGTCCGGCTTGCCGTCGGCGTTGAAGTCGCCGATCGCGGTGTAGCCGCCCGTCAGATCCTTCATGACGGTGGGAGTCTTGTCGGTTCCCGAGATTCCGTCCCATACATTGTGACCGCTTATCACCTCCATGCGCCCGTCGCCATCGAGGTCCTCGGCGATCGCGATGGTCGCCCACGCTCCCTCTTCGATTAGAAGATGACTCCACAGCTTGACGAGCATCGGCGTCGGGCTGCGGACAAAGCGGAACACCGCCGGCCCGGCGATGAGCTCGGGCGGCCCTGCGCCGTCGAGGTTGGCGATCGCCGGCGGATAGTCGCGCACGCACAGGTTGCCGCCGCCCGGCTCGGGGGTGGTCGCCAGCTGGTTGCCCTGGTAGTCAAAGACCGTCAGCCCCGGCGCGTGGCCAATGATCTCCATCTTGCCGTCGCCGTCGAGGTCCGCCGCGGCCAGGTGCATGCACGGAACGATGTTGCTCGGCCGGTCCCAGATTACCGAGCAGTCGGCCCCCGACAGCGCGATGAGGTGGCCGCTGACCCACGCCGGCCCCAGCAGGCTCCCCGCCGCGAACACGATCTCGGGCTTGCCGTCGCCATCCAGATCCACGACGAGCGGCGAGATGATCGTCTCTTTATAGGTAAGCGTCGAGCCGACCGGCGGCCACTGGCACTTGAGGATGGGATTTTTGAACTCCCCGGGCTCAAACGGAGAGCCGGCGCAGCCTGGATCGTAGGGGCCCGGGCGCGGCGCGCCGCCCCACGGCACGCAGGCGCAGCTCTCGCTCGCGAGCTCGGGCGGACAGGCGCAGTAGGTATCGTTGCTGCAGTCGTTGTCGGTCGCGCAGTCGCCGCGGTCGGGCTGGCAGAGCATGCCGATGCAGCGCCGGCCGCTCGGGCAGTCGCGGTTGCGGGCGCACGCGGTGGGACCGGACATCGAGCCCGGAGGCTGCATGCCGCTGTCATCGCCAAAGCGCTCGCTGCAGCCGGAGAGCATCCAGACAGCAAGCAGGGCCAGCAGTCCGAGTCGTCGCGAGGTACAAGGGCTCCGCATAGGCTGAGTTGCAACTCGAGGCGGTTGAGAAGTCAAGCGCCGAATCCCGACCCCGCGCGCCGTCGCTGGGCCGTCCCCCGACACGCCCGCCGCCGGCGACCGCGCCGCTGGTCGGCGGCTTGCTCAATATAGCTCTACAATGCCGCACAGCGCAGCGAAACGATACCCACTTAAGCTTATCGCGAAATAATTTCGCCCCCGCACAGGCGAAGACCATCGTACACTGTCGGAAAGACTCTCAGGGCCAAGGAAAGCTCCTACTAAATAAAAAACAATCGCATAATCCACGGCTTACCGGCCGAGCTTATCCGTCTGAGCATGGCGACTACAGCCTTACCGCGCTTCGACGAAAGAAACCAATCTTGCCCCGAACAATTTTCTTGCCTCATGATGGCCCAATCTCTATTATCTAAAAACGTAGCGTCTTTGATCGTCAGGCGGCGTCGTCGGACGCGGGGGCGAATCCGCTCTCGGTTATAGTCTGCGCGGTCTGTCTGACGGAGCGATCTTGCAGACTATCCTTATATAGACTGATTTGAGCCTACATTAGGATATACGCACCTTGCCGGTGGCGCAGTCTTGTCCTTTGCCGGCGCGGTGAGATGCAGAGCGTGAGTCGGCTCGGACCCGTGGTTCTTCCCATGGCTTTGGCGCGTAAGCTCTGGCGCTGGGAATCCGAGTCGGCGCTGACGATGTGGCGGGCCTGGTAGGCAGCGGAAACGTGACTATTGCGGGGGAGTCGGCTCTCTCGTCCGATTGAGCGGGCGAGTGATGCCCTTGTATGAGACGTTGTGCGGTGCACCGGGATGTGGCTGGAGATTGAAGATGACGCTCGACGGTGATGAGCCTTTGACGATTGGACCCTACCGGATCGTGAAGAAGGTCGGCGAGGGAGGGATGGGAGAGGTCTTCGAGGCCTTCCACGACACCATCCAGCGCCGGGTCGCAGTCAAGATTCTGCACGCCGCGATGGCGGGCGATCAGGAGTTCGCCAGCCGCTTCCTTAATGAAGCGCGCGCGGTCAATCTCGTAAACCATCCGGGCCTCGTCCAGGTCTCTGACCTCGGCGAGCTCCCCGACGGCAGCGTGTACCTGGTGATGGAGCTTCTGCAGGGCGAGACGCTGAGCAGCCGGCTCAAGCGCTCGCAGGGCAAGCTAACGATGCCCGAGGCGCTGGAGTTCGGCTGGCAGATTGCCGACTCGCTGGCCGCCGCGCATGCAAAGGATATTCTGCATCGCGACCTCAAGCCGCAGAACATCATGCTGGTCCCGGACTCCCACGTGAACCTCGGCG